>NZ_CP033043.1:2157500-2335000 GCF_003667825.1 Metabacillus litoralis
AACAAAGCAAAGGGTGCCACAAACGTGAGCACCCTTTTTAGTTGTCAAAGCAAATACTTTATGTTCTCTTTGTTTTTTTTCGAGCGGAATCCACTTGCTTACCACCTGTTTCATTCATAGTGGTGCCTTGTCCCTCAACATTTGGAGAGCTAAGACCAGCTCTAGATGGGTCAACTTTTCTTTTTGGCATAAAGATAACACCTCCATGATATTATCTTTTGCTATTTGTGCAAATCTATGACTCCATAATGGAATTTCGCTGTTTTACGGACATTTACTTGAAATTGAAATTCGGCAAAACGTGAACTTCTCCAATGGTCTTTTAACACGATTCTTTTAGAAGCAACTCGTTTTGCTTCAGTAATAGTCTCTTTAGTTAACGTAGAATAATTTGCAATTCTTTTTAAAGGTTGTAATCCAACGGAGCCTTCTATCGTTTCCTCAAACATTGGATCAAAATAAATCACATCAAAACTGTTATCCGGGCATTCTTTCAAAAAAGCAAGATGCTCTCTATTTTTTACCTGAATTCTTTTCATTGCATCATCCAATTGAGGTAAACCAGTTTTCCACTGAAAAAGACCTGTTTGCACAAGAAAAGCTAAAGGCCTACTGCCTTCTATTCCACAAACTATTCCTTTATCACCAACAACATAGCTAGCAATTATACTGTCCGAAGCCAGTCCAAGTGTACAATCTAAAAAGGAACTTCCTTTTTCAAGCTTACATGCAACACAAAAGGGATCGTCTTCTCCCTTTACTATTCTTTTTATTCGAAACATAGCTGAATTAGGATGAAAAAACAAAGGTTCTGTAAAATCAGAAAAATGAAGTTCCATCCTATTTTTCCCAACAACAAGAATATCATCATCACATTCTCTTTTTAACTGATCAACAGCTCTTTTATTTCTTCTCAAAAAAATTGAATCCAATTCATTTGCAATTTCTATAGCAGACTTTATTAAATTTTCATCAGGCCTTCCTGAAGTGGTGATTATCATACCTATTTATACTCCTATATGCCATATTCACTGCTTTTTTATCTTGTAAAAAAAGGATGCAATAAGCACCCTTTCTTTTAACAATATTTTTCAAAGGAAGATTCTAAATTTCCCATTATCTCTTCAATTGAGTTTCCTTCGATTTCGTGACGAGGTATAAAGTGAACAACTTCGCCATTTTTAAGAAGTGCCATTGATGGTGATGAAGGTTCGTACCCTTTAAAATACTCACGCATTTTACTAGTCGCTTCTTTATCCTGTCCAGCAAAAACAGTAACAATTCGATCTGGTTTTTTTTCAGCATTCAAAACAGATTGTGTTGCAGCAGGCCTTGCTAAGCCAGCTGCACACCCGCAGACAGAGTTGACTACAACTAAAACTGTTCCATCTTCTTCATTCATGAATTGTTCCACTTCTTCTGCTGTTGTTAATTCTTCAAATCCTGCATTGGTTAATTCTGCTCTCATCGGTTTTACCATTTGTCTCATATATTCTTCATATGCCATTGACATAATAAAATCCCTCCAAAATGTGCATTAATGTAAGTAAAGAATACTATAGGGTCATCATTCTTGCAAATAAATAGAAACAACCTAACAACTTATAACATTAGGTTGTTTCATATTCATGTTACTCTTTTTAAACCTGGCCGTTAATATGCTAGAAGTATGAGAATCATCATTAAATTTTATGACCTAAAGCTTTAAAATCATATTTCACTTATCATTTTCCTCATACAAATCAGTTACTGCGCCTTTTGAAGCGCTTGAAACAAGACGGGCATATTTTGAAAGAACACCTCGTTCTAAAAGCTTAGGTGCTGACCAATTTTTCTTACGTTGCTCAAATTGTTCTTCTGTTAATGCAACAGACAGTTCACGTTTTTCACTATCAACTGTAACCATGTCTCCATTTTCAACAAAAGCGATTGGACCACCAACTTGTGCTTCTGGAGAAATATGACCAACTACTAATCCATGAGACCCTCCTGAGAAACGTCCATCCGTTAATAACGCAACACTTTCTCCTAAACCTTTTCCTACAAGAATCCCTGAAATGGACAGCATTTCTGGCATACCTGGTCCACCTTTTGGTCCTTCATAACGTATGATTAAAACATCACCAGCTTTAATTTCTCCTGAAATAACTGCTTCTGAGGCTTCTTCTTCTGTATTAAACACCTTTGCTGGTCCAGTTAACTTCGACACCTTTAAACCAGATACTTTAACAACAGCTCCTTCTGGTGCAAGATTACCTCGTAAAATGACTAAAGGACCGTCTTTACGTTTTGCTTCAGATACGGGATATATCACTTTTTGTCCTTCTTTTAATTCTTGGCAATCTGCTAGGTTTTCAGCAACTGTTTTACCTGTTACCGTTAAGCAATCTCCGTGTAAGAAGCCCTCCTGAAGTAGATATTTCATAACAGCTGGAACCCCCCCAACTTGATGCAGATCATTCATAACATATTTTCCACTTGGCTTTAAGTCGGCCAAATGAGGAACCCGTCTTTGAATTCGATCGAAGTCATCAATTGTTAAGTCAACCTTAGCAGCATGTGCAATTGCAAGTATATGAAGAACAGCATTTGTTGAACCACCAAGTGCGTACACAACTGTTATTGCATTTTCAAATGCTTCTTTTGTCATGATATCTCTCGGTCTAATTCCTTTTTCAATTAACTTATAAACAGCATCACCTGCATCAAAGCAATCTTGAAATTTTTCATCTGATTCAGCAGGGTTAGAGGAACTACCAGGTAAACTCATTCCCATTGCTTCGATTGCAGATGCCATTGTGTTCGCTGTATACATTCCTCCACAAGATCCTGCACCGGGACATGCATGACACTCGATTTTACTTAATTCATCTTTATTAATCTTTCCTGCATTGTATTGACCAACACCTTCAAAAACAGAAACAATATCAATATCTTTTCCATTCAAATTACCTGGTTTAATGGAGCCCCCATAAACGAATACTGACGGCAAATTCATACGTGCCAGGGCAATTAAGCACCCGGGCATATTTTTGTCACAGCCTCCAATAGCAACAACTGCATCTAAGCTTTCTCCACCTACAACTGTTTCAATAGAATCAGCAATCACTTCACGGCTTGGAAGAGAATATCTCATACCAGCAGTACCCATTGATATTCCATCAGATACGGTAATTGTATTAAAGATCATCCCTTTACCGCCTGCTCCATTTGCTCCATTTTTTGATTGAATAGCAAGCTTGTCAATATGTATATTACAAGGTGTAACCTCACTCCAAGTACTTGCAACCCCAACCAAAGGTTTTTTAAAATCTTCATCACTAAAACCTACTGCACGAAGCATTGCACGGTTTGGTGCTCTTAACGTCCCTTCAAATACCTTACTGTTATTTCTCAAATCTTTGGTCATCATAATACCTCCATACTTTTCGTTTGTAATAATATTCAGTAAATTCACTACAAATAAAAACAGTCAATCTTAATTGACTGTTTAGTTTTGAGCTCTACCCATTTCTACGCTCTGTCATTTGTTTCCAAACAGAGCCTTGTGCTTCTTCTCCGCCCTCAATTCGTCCAATTGCCATTTTTACCTGCATGCTCACTTCAAATTCCGAATCATTTTCGGCTTCTTTTAATGCTTGAAGGGCTGACTCATCTCCTACTTCATATAGAAACATAGCTGCACGCCATCTTACTAGTTTGTTTTTATCTTTAAGTGCAGCTATCATTTCGTTCATTGCAGCGGGATCACCCATATCAGATAAACAGTCACCAGCTGTTCTTCTTACTGTAACTGATTTATCTTTAAGTGCTTTATACAATAAAGGTAACACAATAGGCTTTTCTATCATACCAAGATAGACAGTTGCAAGCCTTCTGATTGATGGCTTTTCATCATCAAGTGCTTTTTCAAGTACTGGAAGATCCTCTTCAGTTGGTTCCATTTGGTCTAAATGTGCAAAACGCTTTGTCCAATCCTCATCATCAAGCATGTCGAGACTAACCTTGTAGGATTTACGAGCTTGAACTTTTGTTTTTTCTTTTTCATTCGCTGCTTTAATGAGCCTTTTTAGACGATCTTCAGAATAAGCAGCACTGATCTCATCCACAACTTCTTTTCCAATATCAGCAAGTTCACCATATCGCACTCCATGGTCTTTCCACTGCCTATCAAGAACAACATTGTCATTGGCTTGTTGTGCAGTCATAACAGTTTCTTTAAACCGATCTGGTAAGCCAAAGCGTTCCTCAAGAATTCCATCAGTAAGTTTCACTTGCATTGGTATTCCATTAAACATTTGAATGAAAACCTTTACTTCTCCAAATGCTTCTTCATTTGTTGCATTATTTGCTTGTTCAGCTACATCTTCACCAAATGCTTGACGAACTTGTGCCAAAAGATCTTTCCAATCATATTTTGCATTCCTTTCAACAGCAAGGAAATCAGCAACATGATATACACCTTTAATTCCTTCAATGGATAGGATATCTTTAATGATATTAGGTGCTTCACTAGCTTGATCTTTTTTGTAATTATTGCTTTTTCCAGAAGGAAGCTCTTCTGATAAAAGAACCTTCATCGTATTTGGACTAGGAGTAGGTTCGATTGATTTTATTTTCATAATGGCACTCCTTTATTCTTTTCGTAATGATATTGTAACATAGCCACTTTTTTTCATGCCATTCATAGGGTTTGATCGTCTCCGCATACTTTTACTTTTAACAGTTGAAACAAATTTTTAAAAAAGACGAGCATGCTGCCTGTGTTATATTTTTTTCGGACCATTCCACTCTTTTAGAAACTGCTCCAAAAAACCTTCGAGATATTGATGTCGTTCTTCAGCTAAAAGCTTTCCTGTTTTAGTGTTCATTAACTCTCTTAATTTTAACAATTTATCATAAAAATGCTGTATTGCATTAGACAAGTCCAAACCTTCTGGGTCATAAATCACATTTCCTTTAGAACCAGCAAAAGCAAACGTCCTGGCTATTCCAATCGCTCCAATCGCATCTAAACGATCACCGTCCTGAACAATTTTCGCCTCGAGTGAAAGCTTACCAGCTGAAATATGCTTTCTAAAGCTTATATTTTCAATAATAGAGATGATTTCATCCATTTCATTACGATTAACTTCTAATTCAATTAATAGTTTTTTTACATCAGTTACTTCTAGTTTTATCTCCTTTGACAGCTTATCATCTATTAGATCATGTAAAAGTGCAGCTGTTTCAACAATGAACATATTTACTTCCTCTTCTTGTTCTCCGATAAGTAAGGCATTTTTTCTAACTCGATCAATATGCCACCAGTCGTGACCGCTACCCTCTTGCTTTAATCTTTTTTTCACAAAATCCTCTATCGTTTGTACCATGATTTTCTTTTTTTTCTCCACTTAAAAATTACACTCCTCATCCTTAAGAAACGATTTTTGAAATTAATTACAATCCTATAGAAAACTGTTAAAGTTTCGGATATATAAACACTGACTAGCTCATTCACATATACTACTTTATCAATATTAAAGGAGTATGTTCATGAAAAACGCGAGATACCAGCAGCAACCAATGATCGGCCAAGCTTGGACTGGTAAACATGTTATTCTTCTACATTGCAATGAACGAAATCAATTTAAGCAATTATATAGTAGTTATCATGCCCCAATCGAGCCACCTCGTCAAAATTGTGCTGAGACTTTGTCACAACTTTTTAGCATTGGATATAAAGTGAAACAAGTTACCACCCTTACCGGAGGACAACTACAGTATTTGCTTGTTCTTTAGATACTGAAAAAGAAGTCTGACGTTTAGACTTCTTTTAGTATCTTTTCAATATGAGGCTTTATTTCTTTTGGATTTGTATTCGGTGCAAATCGCTCTATTGGCTGACCATTTGAATTTACAAGAAATTTTGTGAAGTTCCATTTTATCGATTTTGTTCCAAGCAACCCTGGAGTTTCAGATGCCAAATACTTAAATAATGGATGAGCATTTTCACCGTTAACTTCAATTTTCGAAAACATTGGAAAGCGAACACCATAGTTTATTTCACAAAAGCTTTCAATTTCTTCATTGTTACCTGGTTCCTGCCCCATGAATTGATTGCAAGGAAAACCAAGGATGGTAAATCCTTGGTTTTGAAATTCATCGTAAAGATTTTGTAATTCTTTATATTGAGGCGTAAAACCACATTTGCTAGCTGTATTTACGATAAGAAGGACCTGATTCTTATACTCTTCTAACGTTTTCATTTCACCTTCGATGGTTTCTACTTCAAATTGATATAAACTCATTAGTTGAAACCTCCTTTTATTTTATAAATCTATTACCTCTTGGTGCTTAGCCCTAATAGTGAAATTGAGTGGTCCACAATATTTATTAGGTCATCAATGGAATCTTCTCCATATAAAGTTTGAAATTCTACCATATATTTATGATGATACTTGACGCTATGGTCAGTTATCTCTTTTGTTAATAATAGCTTCACAAAATGTTGTTTTCCCCAGCTTCTTTTTAATTTTTTTAGCAATAATTCATCATATTCATGAGTACCGTTGTTCTCACAAAAAGACACAGTTACATAACACCCAGGCTTTTCATTCGTTTCTAACAGCTCTCCAGATAATTCCCGATGAGGTATTTCAATTTCAATGAGGATTGACCGTTTGCTTTTTCTAACATCTTCAATTGTAATGATATACTTTCTCACCATAGTAGCTAAGTCAACGATATCACTTCGACCAATAACATTAACTTTCCCTTGAAGATCCAAGTCGTATATATATCCTTCTATTACTACTTTCAAGTTATCAAAGACAGTCGGATCAAACATAGTTACCTCCTAAAACAAGCCAGTTGCCTTTCCGTCTGCTGAAACATCCATATTTAGAGCAGCAGGCTCAGATGGTAAACCTGGCATTGTCATAATATCACCGGTTATAGCAACGATAAAGCCGGCACCTAACGAACCCTTTAATTCACGTATTGTGATCGTAAAGCTTTCAGGTCTACCTAACACAGATGCATCATCTGTTAAAGAATATTGAGTTTTTGCCATACAAATCGGCAAATTATTCCACCCTAAGCGCTCAAATTCTTGAATTTGTTTCTTTGCTTTATTCGTAAACTGAATTCCTGTTGCTCCATAAACTTTACTTGCAATATTGAAAATTTTCTGTTCAATTGAATCTTCATCTTTATATAAAAATTGAAAGGAATTTTCTTGTTCTTCAATAATCTTGAGTACTTTTTCAGCTAACTCTACTCCTCCATTGCCACCATGTTCCCATACTTCACATAAAACAGCAGGATGTCCTTCCTTATTACTCCAATTTAATAGCTCTGTTATTTCATCTTCTGTATCTGTAGCAAATTTATTAATTGCTACGATGTATGGTAGTCCAAAGCTTTTTATTGTTTCTATATGTTTTTTTAAGTTGGCTATGCCTTTAATTAAAGCATCCTTATTTTCTTGCTGTAATTGATCTTTCTTCTCTCCACCATGCATTTTAAGAGCTCTTATCGTTGCCACAATGACCACAGCAGAAGGGGTAAGCTCTCCAATTCTAGATTTTATATTAAGAAATTTTTCTGCACCTAAATCAGCACCGAATCCAGCTTCCGTTACTACGTAGTCTCCTAGCTTTGTTGCCATTTTAGTCGCAAGCAAACTATTACACCCATGTGCGATGTTCGCGAAGGGTCCACCATGAATTAGAGCCGGTGTATGTTCGATTGTTTGAACAAGATTTGGCTTTATTGCTTCCTTTAATAGAAGAGTTAAAGCACCTTCAACACCTAAATCGGCCACTGTAACCGGCTCTTTAGAATATGTATATCCGATTACTATTCTTGAAAGTCTCTCTCTAAGATTATCTAAACTGCTAGCTAAACATAAAACAGCCATGATTTCAGAAGCTACCGTAATATCGAAATGGTCTTCTCTTGGTATGCCATTTGTAGATCCACCTAAGCCGATGGTAATATTTCGAAGAGCTCGGTCATTTAAATCTAATGCTCGTCTCCATACAATTCTTCTAGGATCGATATTCAAATCATTTCCGTGGTGAAGATGATTGTCAATAAATGAAGCTAATGCATTATTTGCTGTCGTAATTGCGTGTATGTCACCTGTAAAATGCAAGTTAATTTCATCCATAGGAAGAACTTGAGAATAGCCACCACCTGTAGCTCCACCCTTTAATCCCATTGTTGGTCCGAGCGAAGGTTCTCTCATGGCAATAATCGCTTTTTTATTTAGTTTGTTAAGTGCTTGACCCAAACCCACTGTTACTGTTGACTTTCCTTCTCCAGCCGGGGTTGGGTTAGTTGATGTAACCAAAATAAGCTTTCCAGGTTCTTTCTCCTTTAATCTTTCTAGCACATCAAGAGAAATTTTAGCCTTATATTTTCCAAATAGCTCTAATTCTTCTTCCTTTAAATCTAAATGATGATCGGCTATTTGCTGAATTGGTAAAAGTGGTGTTTCAAGGGCAATTTCGATATCTGATTTAAATTTTTGATGACTATTCACTGTTTTTTCCTCACTTTGTTGTTAAAATGATCTTTAGAATATATTACCATACATCCTTATCCATCAATCAATATGTCAAATTATTAATGGAGAAAAACTATTATTTGAAATATATAAATTGAATTATTTTTCTAAACTTTCTATAATAAAGAATCAGTCATTTATCATATTTATCAATTATTGTTATGACAAAAATATAAAGTTTATTTCGGAGGTGTTTTCTTTGCCAATCAATATTCCAAATCACTTACCAGCGAAAGAAATCCTTGAACAGGAAAATATCTTTATTATGGATGAAAATAGAGCATACTCTCAGGATATACGTCCTTTAAATATTATCATTCTAAATATCATGCCTGAAAAAGAAAAAACAGAAACACAATTGTTACGACTATTAGGTAACTCACCTTTACAGTTAAACATTACATTTTTACGACCTGAAACACATAAATCAAAAACAACTGCAATGGAGCACTTAAAGGAATTTTATACAACTTTTAGACATATCCAGCATAAAAAGTTTGACGGGATGATTATTACTGGAGCACCAATTGAGCATTTAGAGTTCAATGAAGTCTCATACTGGCCTGAACTTCAAACAATTATGGACTGGACTAGAACAAATGTTACCTCAACTTTACATATTTGTTGGGGTGCCCAAGCAGGACTTTACCATCACTATGGCGTAAATAAATATCAATTGGATAAAAAATGCTTTGGAATTTTTGAGCATGAAATTGTAGATCCAACAGTAAAATTGGTAAGAGGTTTTGATGACCTTTACTTTGTTCCACACTCTAGACATACAGATGTATTAAAAGAGGAAATTGAACGAGTTAAAGAGCTTCAAATCCTTTCGTATTCCGATAAAGCAGGAGTTTGTTTAGTGATGTCACAGGATGGTAAACAAATCTTTTTAACAGGGCACCCTGAATATGAATTAACTTCATTAAAAGATGAATATGAACGTGATCTTTCAAAAGGCCTGGAAATCGAGATGCCAGAAAATTATTTTAAAAATAACGATCCTAAAAATAGACCGATTCAGTGTTGGAGGTCACATGCGAACCTACTATTTGTGAATTGGCTGAACTATTACGTATACCAAGAAACACCGTATATTTGGGATTGAAAGTCTCGTAAACTATTTATGCAACTTTAAAAATTCAATATTTTTACAACCACTTTACATCTTAAGAAATACTTAATAATTGCTTTATAAAAAAGTAATAATTATATGGTAATCTTTAAGACAAATTGAGTTCATATTTTACATATAGTTTGATATGAACTTTTTTTCTTGTAATGATCCGTTTCTTTACTAGATTGAGGTGAAAATGTTGAAAAGAAATTCGAAGGTGTTAATTTTGACAGCTAAATATGGCAATGGTCATGTTCAAGTTGCAAAAACATTAGAAGATAAGTGTAAGCAGATGGGTTTTAGCGACGTTATTGTGTGTAATCTTTACTCGGAATCTTTTCCCGTTTTTTCAGAAATTACCCAATACTTATATTTAAAAAGCTTCTCAATCGGAAAACAATTTTATCGTCTTTTTTACTACGGAGTTGATAAAATTTATAACAAAAGAATGATGAACCTGTATTTTAAAATGGGGCACAGACGTTTGCATCAAATCGTGACAAGTGAACAACCTGACATGATCATTAATACTTTTCCAATGATTGTTGTTCCTGAATATCGTCGCAAGACTGGTACAGTGATTCCGACATTTAATGTGCTAACTGATTTTTGTTTACACAGAATTTGGGTTCATGAAAATATTGATAAATATTATGTTGCCACAAATCATGTTAAAGAGAAACTTTTACAGCTTGGCATCCATCCAAGCACAATAAAAGTCACAGGAATACCTATTCGTAAACAATTCGAAGAAAAAATGGAATTAAATGAAATCTATGAAAAGTACAAGTTAGATCCTGATAAGAAAACATTACTTATCGTTGCAGGTGCACATGGAGTTTTAAAAAATGTTAAGGAATTATGCCAATCTTTCATTAACCAAAGTGAAAATATCCAAACTGTCGTTATTTGTGGAAACAATATTTTACTAAAAGAAACGCTGGATCCTCTCGCTACTCAGTTTCCTGAGCAATTTAAAGTATTAAGTTATGTTGAGCGAATTGATGAGTTATACCGAGTTGCTTCATGCATGATAACAAAGCCAGGAGGGATTACTCTAACAGAAGCAACTGCAATTGGGTTACCTGTTGTCCTTTTTAAACCTGTTCCCGGTCAAGAAAAAGAAAATGCCCACTTTTTTGAAGATAATTCTTCCGCAATTATTATTAATCAAATTGAAGATATTTTTGATGAAGTAAATCAATTATTGGCAGATGATCAGAAGCTACAAAGAATGAGAGATAATATTAAAAAGCTACACGTGCCTAATTCTGCAGATATTATTATTGAGGATATGATAAAAGAAGCTTCTTACATTAGAGATAAAAAAGTAATGGCAGGCTCCGTCAACTATTAGTATCTTAAACGGATGAGAGGTTTACCTTACTATCTGGAGGCCGAAATGGATACAAGTACTCACATAATAATGGGATTTGGTTTAGCTGGTTTAGCTTATATAGATCCTGCTGTTGCGGGTAGTCCTGAATTAGCACAAGCTATTATGATTGGTACGGTTATAGGATCAAATGCGCCAGATTTTGATTACGGAATTAAACTTTTAAAAGGTAATGGCATGTATATTGAGCACCATAGAGGTGCCTCTCATTCCATCCCTGCCCTTTTTCTTTGGACAGTACTTGTTTCATCTATTACGTTTCTTTTTTTTAAGGACGTTTTATTTTTCCCTTTACTTTATTGGACTTTTTTAGCTGTTATCTTACATGTTGGATTTGATATTCTAAATGCTTATGGTACCCAAGCTGCTAGACCATTTACAAAAAAATGGTTGTCATTAAACTTTGTCCCGTTATTTGATCCATTTATCATCTTGGTTCACCTAATTGGTTTTTCATTTTGGACTGTTGGAATTCATTCTGGATTTGTTTTTTTATGGGGATATTTAGTGATTATTGGTTATCTTGTTGTTCGTTTTTTCATATCACAAAAAAACAAAAAGCAAGTTATTCAATCGATGGATAATAAAGGAATCTGTACAATTGTTCCAACTGTATGGATTCGCAAATGGCATGTTGTTTACGAAACAGATCAAATTTATTATGTTGGTATTCTTGATAAAAATGGTCTTCATCTTATCCATACTTTCGAAAAACATGATCAACTTTGTCCTTATATTAAGGCTTCCCGGGACGATCATAATGTAAAACATTTTCTAGCAAATTCAGGGCATGTTCATGCCATGTATGTACCTCAGCCAAAAGGTTATGAAGTCCGTTGGATTGACCTAAGATTTCGTCATAATCACCATTACCCATATATGGCAGTGGTTAAACTTGATAAGAATCTTCAAGTTATCTCTTCATATACAGGGTGGATTTATCAGTCAAAGAAGCTGCAACAAAAGCTTGTGCCATCAAAAAGCAATGCTGTACAAATGTAGTGGTGTTTCTAAAAAAAGTCCGGTTATTTGACCGGACATTTTTTCTCTCATTTTTAAGAGATCTTTTGTTTAAGGAATATATTTTCACATTCTACAAAAAATAATTCCTGTATGATAAACCATTACTCATACATAGATTTAGGAAATATTTCTTAACAAGAGGAGGATTCTAATGACAAAAAAATATAATAAAGGTAGTAAAAATCAAAACTCACCACAAAACGGAATGAATCAAATGGAGTTTGCTGAAGAACATATTGCAGGAGACAATAGCAAAGGAAACAAACGTAATAAAGATCAAAGAGACAAAACAAGAATGGAATAAATAAATTTCCACATACAAAAGGCGGGTTACCCCCGCCTTTTAACCTTTTATTACTCTCCTAGGCCTTCTGTAGTAATAGCGCGTTCAACAGCTTCTAGTGCTGCTTGTTCATCGCTACCACTAGCTGTAATTGTCACTTTTGTTCCCTTTGAAATACCAAGTGACATTACACCCATAATTGATTTTAAGTTAACTGTACGACCATTAGCCTCTAAGTTAACATCAGCTGTAAATGAATTTACTGCATTCACTAAAGCTGTTGCTGGTCTAGCATGTAGACCTGCTTCACTTGTAATTGTAAACGATTTTTCTACCATTTTTAAATCCCCCCTTCACATTAGTACTTTGGAAAGATGATTATGTATTCATCTTTACTCGCCAAAATCTTTTGACATGTATCATCACTATTATAAACTTTTTTTAAAAAAAGTGAACTAAATTTTCCATTAACTATTGTCTCTTTTAGCCTATTTTATATACATGATCCAATGGTATTTCATGATGAATATGTAACGTAATAGTATCAGTGTTCATTCGTTCTACAACGATAAAATTTTCTTCGTGATCTTGAATTAATATGATCGAAGATTTTCTCAAATACAGTAATTTATTTCCTACTTTAACAATAGCTTGATAAGCCCTATTAAACTCTAAATCATCTATTTTTTTTGAGGATGTAATAATGATGCTACTTCCATTTAAATCAAACTTACGCATAAGACCACTCCATACTTTTTAATCATTATATGCTTGTTTTATGTAAGTATTATCTGTTCCATAAATGTAAGTTTCTGAAAGTTTTGTTAAAACATTTTTCTTGACCTTGACGGTTATCTTTAGATTAGTGTATAGTTAAATTATCATTAAGCTGAGTATATATTGTAATAATACATCTCAGAAATCTATCATCCTTGTTAAAATCTACATATCATATTCATTAATGATAAAATTTTTTTTAGCACCACCCGTGCTACAGTATTAGGAGGATTAAGTACTATGCAAAACGGTAAAGTAAAATGGTTTAACAATGAAAAAGGTTTTGGATTCATCGAAGTTGAAGGAGGAGACGATGTATTCGTACACTTCACTGCAATCCAAGGCGATGGTTACAAATCATTAGAAGAAGGTCAAGAAGTTTCCTTTGAAATCGTTGAAGGTAACCGCGGACCACAAGCTGCTAACGTTACAAAGTTATAATCACAAGATCTCATATATGTGATTTAACCATAAACAACTAGATTTAAAAGAGGCTGGATTTCTCCGCCTCTTTTTTGCGTTTATTATTTTTTCAAAACATAAGTGGATAATATGAGTTGACCCTTCAGTTTTTATTTGCTCTCCATTTATTTTGTCATGCCAGACTTCTGACTGATCAATAAATATTCGATTGCTTTAACATTTTGCTTAATACTTTTTTCAATCCTACTAACCTCATTCGAATTGAATATATTCGCGTTGTTCGCTATAAAGACCAATTTATCAAGATCCTTATAAATTTCAGAAAATGCCTCTTTAATAGATGAATCTAACGGCTCAGTTGCCATAGTGAATCTCTCCTCCACCAATAAAATTTTGACAGATATCTAGTCAAAATGATTTATATTAATCCTATATTTTTACAATATTTAATCCTATTTTCATTTTAACATGACACCTTCATTTGTGATAGAAAATAATTTTGTTTTTTTAACGAATATTTCAAGTTAATAATCAAAAACTAATGATTGGAGGTGTTTTATATGGATCAAATAAATCATACTGGATTAATTAGTGGAATGAATGATTTAGGACAACTCGAAGCATCTGTAAAAGCAGCACAAAAAATGGTTGGAGCTGCAACAATGCAATTAGATCCGGAAGCTCTACAACATGCAGAAAATGCAATAAGAGATGCGAAGGAGATTATGAGTCGCACGAATGAAACAGGTGTTGATTCTGATTTTGTGAATAAACAACAACAACTGTTACAACAGTGTGAGCATCAATTATCAGAAGCTAGAAAATAAAAGCAATTAACTACAAAAAAATCCGCTATATGGCGGATTTTTTTGTTATTAAAAGGTGTGTTGTATTTAACTATAGGTCATGATTTGCTTCATGCTTTCAGTTTGTAACTGTAACATGTTACAACAACTTCTTACCAACTTCTTTTATTTTCTCACCAACAGTACATTTATTAATACAAAAAGAATGTGCATAGCTTTTTCCATACTCTTCTCTAAAATGCTTTTTTAATAAACAATTCACACAATAAGTATCAATGATTTCACTAAGTTCTTGTAGCGTTTGCTTTTTACTCATGTTCTTCAACGTCCTCGTTTATGATCATTTTACTTCTTATTTCGATTCCTTCCATCGCTTGGGTTGCTAGCTTATCTGCTTCGGTATTTTCTTTTCTCGATACCGGTTCATAGGATGCAGTTATTTTTAGTTTCTTTAATTTGCCTTCTATGCGATCTAGCCAAATATTAAATTCTTCTTCATAACAAGGCCATTCACCTGATAGTTGGTTTAAAACTACCTGCGAGTCGCCCTTGAACAATACTTTTTGTTTTGTTATTCCGTTTTCCTCAAGAACATCCACCAAATAATGAAAGGCAGCGTATTCTGCTTCATTGTTTGATTCCATTTCTTCTGCTTTTTCATTCATTCGAATTCGATATCGATTTCCATTTTGCGTGTAATAAACCACTGCACCAAATCCAGCCAATTTTGTGCTTTTATGAAATCCTCCATCAAAAAAGGCAACAACATCATGTGGTTCATCTTTAACAATTTCTTTTAATTTTTTAAGCTCCTTAAGAGTCCATGACTGGCCATCCTCTGAGAAAAATGAAAGGTTCTTAACTCTTCCTGTTTGAAGAAAATCTTCAGCAAAAATAATGGATTCATTTAAAGAATGATATTCTGTTGTTATCGTTGTTTCTAATTTTCTTTTTGTTTGATAAGTCCATTCTATACGATAATTCAATAGATTCACTCCTGAAATTTCTGTTAATTTTAAGGGAAAATCTTAATGTTTCTATATTACTAATATCATCAAAACCGTTTCGAATAATTCTTCCTATAACTAATGTAATCAATATGCTATAATCATATTCGATTTATTCTACTCGTGTTTTTACATTTACTTTATGATAATGCTATTTATTTTACCATCGTTTTTGTATTTAATGAAATATTTTAATTTAGGAGGTGTTTGTTTGATTGAAGTATATGTAGATGGAGCCAGTGCAGGTGATCCAGGTTTATCTGGTGCAGGAATCTTTATAAAAGGACATGGTACAGCTGAACAATACTCTTTACCTTTAGGTTCTATGACAAACCATGAAGCAGAATATCATGCATTGATTAAAGGAATGGAAATTTGCTTGGACCAAGGATATAAAGTTGCTTCTTTTAGAACTGATTCACAACTTGTGGATCGTGCTTTTGAAAAACAATTTGTTAAGAATAACAGTTTTGCTCCTCTTCTAGAACGGGTAATGAAGCTTTCTGATCAATTTGATTTGTTCTTTTTGAAATGGATTCCTAGTAAAGAAAATAAAGTAGCCGATCAGTTAGCAAGAAGTGCTATTTTGAAACAATCTTAGTTTATACTGAAAGAAGTGAAATAAATGAAAAAAACGTTAGTAGCAGATGTTAGTCTGTTATTTGTAGCATTTATATGGGGAGCAACCTTTGTGATTGTTCAAAATGCAATTGAATTTATACCACCTAATTTGTTTAATGGTATTCGCTTTTTTATTGCGGCAGCCCTACTATCATTATTTCTATTTAAAATTCCAAAAGGCTGGTTATCTAAAGAATTGCTTAAATCAGGAGTATTTTTAGGGTTGTTTTTATTTATTGGATATAGTTTTCAAACGGTTGGTCTAATGTATACAACATCCTCAAAAGCCGGATTTATTACAGGTCTAAGTGTTATGGTTGTTCCTTTATTGTCTGTATTTATTTTAAAGGAAAAGCCAAACTTCGTTGTATTTATCGCTGCTGGTGTAGGAACAATAGGTTTGTACTTTCTTACTGTTGCAGGATTATCCCAAATGAACATAGGTGATGGTCTTGTAATGATTTGTGCAATTGGGTTTGCCCTTCATATTGTTTATACAGGGAAATTTTCAAACAAACATCAAGCACTACCCTTAACAATTATTCAGCTCTTAACTGTCTCTCTATTAAGCTTTATAAGCGCTGGTTTATTCGAGAGATCATCAATTGTATCAACCAACTTATTAAATATGGACGTTTTAATTGCGTTAGCTATTACATCGATACTGGCAACCGCTCTAGCCTTTTTACTTCAAACTAAGTTTCAGCAAATTACCACAGCCGCAAGAGTAGCGCTAATTTTTGCTATGGAGCCAGTATTCGCTGCCCTAACAGCCTTTCTTTTAATTAACGAACGTTTAACTACAAATGGTTTAATTGGCTGCTTCCTTATATTCTTAGCCATGATTGTTTCAGAATTGCCTAATATGAAAATACTTAAATCATCGATTAATCAAGAAACCAGTCTTTAAGCCTTATGCTTAAAGACTTTTTACATTAAATTTAAAGTTTGTATATGATGAAAAGCCTGTTTACGATTCAGTATGTCTTCTGCCTTAAATTGTTCTAATAATGAGATATAAAAAGAACCATCAAATTCTTTTTGTATTTTTAATGTAAGCTCAATGGCTACAATGACAATTTCATCTGCTGTATCTGTATACTGCTGTCCAAACTCAATGAAACCATAAGCTTCCTCACCTAGGATAAATCCTTTACTAGCTAAAAAGGTAACATAATCTCTAACTGTACGAGCCATCCTGTATTATTCCATCCTTATCGAAATATGTAGTACTTTGATCATATCAAAAAACCGTCGACAAATTCCATCTTTTTTCGTCATTAATTTCTTTGTGGATTATTGGTCATAATACAAGTGGAGGTGACCAAACATGAGCAGTGAAAAAAAAGGTAACAATCGCGGAAGAAAAGCACCAAGTGTTAACCCACAAGGTCATGCTGAAGATGTTGAATTTTCAACTGAGCCAAAAAGCAAACTTGAGAATGCAGCTAAGAAAAAAAATACAAAATAAAAAAGAGAGGCTTAATGCCTCTCTAAAATTTCAATATTATATTGCCTCTTTCACGTCGGTTACATTCTTTAGTAACTTTTGAATTCCTTTTAGTTCCAAATCCTTAATAATAGAAAATGCCTTTTCTTCGTCAATTTGAAAAATAGCATCTTCAAGTAAACATTCGAGAGGTGCTTGACAATTAATTTCGGCCAATTTTCTTGATAAAAGTAACATGTCCAAATCATTTTCTATTTTTGTTTTTTGACCTTTGGTTAACTCTGAAACATTTTGCAAAAGCTTATCAATTGATCGATATTGAGAAATTAATTTAAACGCTGTTTTCTCTCCTATTCCTTTTACACCAGGATAATTATCACTTGGATCGCCCATTAACGCCTTAACATCAATTAACATTCGAGGTTCGATTTGAAACTCTTCTATATATGAGTCCTTTGTATAATGTTTGTAATTACCGATTCCTTTTTGAAGGATCAAAACGTCAACAGTATCATTTAAAAGCTGGAGGATATCTTTGTCACCAGTTATGATCGATACTTTCATATCATTTTCATATGTTTTTGCAAGCGTTCCAATGCAATCATCAGCTTCATAACCTTCTATTCCTACGTTTGGAATATCTAATGCCGCTACAACTTCTTTTGCAAGGTCAAATTGTGGTTGAAGCTCTATTGGTGCTTCAGGTCTATTTGCTTTATAATCAGAAAAAATGTCATTTCTATAGGTTTTACTCCCCATATCCCAGCAGCAGATAACATGTGTTGGTTTGGTATATTCTATAACAGAAATCAAATGCTTTAATAATCCTGAAATCGCATTTGTTGGTGTTCCTTTACTATTAATCATAAATTGCCCGTAAACAGATGTCGCAAAAAATGAACGAAATAAAAGCGCCATCCCATCGACAATTAATAAATGTTGTTTGTTGTTTTCCATTGAAATCTCCTTTCAAGCATATAAAAATAGATCGCTAGTTCCATTAGATTCATAGGTAAGTATAACATATATATCTGAAGTAGGAGTCTGGTACTTAGAGTTAATTTCGAGTGAGGTTATAATCGGAGAAGTTCACATTTACAAAAGAAGCCAGTTGAAACACTAAATGTTCCAAACTGGCTTCTTAGGTTTAATCTTCTTTATTATCTCTACTAAGTTTTAATGCTTCATGTTGAGCGTAAGATTCAAACTCATTGTTAAAATCATTTTTCTTCTTTTTATTATTGTTGCGTTGTGCATTTGCATTTCCTAATTTTGTGCGTCCCATTTCCATTCACACCTTTCACTTTATTCGATCGAAATTAGTTTTCCACTAGAAAAGTATTTCAATCGGATATGGTCAAAATGATTGTTGGAAATGCTAGGAAACACCTTTATTTACCATATTTCTTTACTACAAATTCTTCAACCATTTTCTTAGTCACAAGCTTGCGTGTTGGCACAATTCCCTTTGATGCAAGCTCGTTCATTTCTTTAGTCACGATATTAATTTGCTCTACCTCAAAAGGCTTCGCATTCACACATAAGAAGATCGCTTCCTCAATTAGAGCTTCCCTTTTTTCTTCAAGCTTCAAATATGCTTGAATATGGTGATGTTGGTTTTTACTATGTTGTGAAATTGCTTCATGTACATTACTCAATATTCTCACCTCGTTTTTCCATTAACCTCTTAACATGTTCCTTTGGGGTCCAGCAATCAAACGAATAAGTTGGCTTTGTCTCATATTTTAATCGAGTACAACTGTAAAGCATAGAATTGTTTTTTCGTACTGCCTCAAAATGTATACATGTAGCACAAACCTTATACGTTTTATGATCCATGCTCCTTCCCCCTACATGTTTTTGTTTATATCCATAGATTGTATCATAAAATTCCCACAAAGAAGCATACTTAAGCTAAAAGTCCAATAACTTGACTGAGATTGGATTGCTCTTGTTTTAAGTGGCCTGTATCTTCAAATTGAATATCAAGAAGGGCCCCAAAGCTTTCTTCTGTTTGAACCGTAATTTGCTGAATTAAGCTTGAGTGCATCTGCATCACTGTATGTTGATAATAGTCAGCAAATTTTTGATTATAGTTATCTAATACCTTTGAGACTGGCTCATTAAATCTTTCCGTTAGGTCTTCCCCCATTAATTTCTTTTCATTTTTCTCAAAAAATGATTTTGTATTCTTAAATAACTTTAACGAAGGTTTTAGCTTCTCTATCATATCCCGAGAAAACTCAACTGAGATATCAGGTGTTAAAATTTCTTCAATCTCAACACTAGATAATGTGATGGATTGAGATTGCTTCTTTATGAGTTGAGAAATTCTTATATATTCATCATCAAAAGTCTTCTTTATCACATTTTCAATTCGTAAAGAAGTTGCTTGTAATTCTTGAACTAACTCAAACTCAACTGTTCTAACTAAATCGTTTAAGCAAGTCTGTAAAGCCTGCTGTGTATCACTTGTTTGATGAAAAACACTTGGATGAAAGCTTTCTTTAAAAAATTCATTAAAACGGAAGAACAATCTTTGCTTTAAATAAAAGACAAGCTCCTCAATTTCCTGTGTGACAGTTTTCATTAGATGTTGATTTGTTACTTGTGTTAATTCTTCTTTTACTTTTTGTTTTTCATTTAGCAGATTTTTTCGTATTTGTTCTTTTTCAATTCCACTCTTTTCAGCAGCATCAATTAACGCTTCGATTCGTTCCTTAGAACGTCTTAAATCTTCCCTAATTGAGATGATTGTCGTGTTTGTAAGCTCTTCTTTAATGAAAGTATCAAATTGCTGTTTAAAAGTTGCATAATCTTTTTCATTAGTAAGGTTCTCTGAAAGAATATTTAAACTTGATACTCCATAAAGACGAACATTACGTATTTCATGCTTTAAGAATTGATCACGAATATATGCTTTAACTAGTTCAACCTCTTCTTCATCTTTCGCTAAATCAACTGCATTTATAATGAAGAACATTTTGTCTAATGTAAAAGAATCCTTTACCCTGCCCAGTTGCCTTAAAAATTCGCGGTCTCCTTTTGAAAAAGGATGGTTATAATATGTCACATAAAGAATGGCGTCTGCCTTTTTGATATACTGAAAGGCAACATCTGTATGACGCTTATGCAGAGAATCAGCCCCAGGGGTATCAACTAGTGTAATACCTGCTCTTGTAATTGGACAATCAAAGTATACAATTACTTCTTCAACCAAACACGCCTTATTTTCATTCGCAACAAAATCTTTAAATGTTTCTTTTGAAGAAGTAAGTAACAAACCTGATGTTGTTAAGCTTTGATAATCAGGAAGAGCCGTTTTATATTTAGTTAACTGGTCTATTTCGTTTTGATCTTTTCCCTGGTGATTTAGCACACTTTTTACGAATACTTCAAAAGTAGAGGTGTCCTTATCACTTAATGTAGGGATACTTTCGATTACTTCCTTTTGTAATGCTTCCTTAGACTTTAATTTTACTTCAACTAACCCATGGTGTTTTTCATTTGTCACTGGCGCAATTTTATTTATTGTGGCAGTAGTTGGATTAGGAGATGAAGGTAAAAGCCTCTCACCAATTAATGCATTTGCAAATGAAGATTTACCTGCACTAAAAGCCCCGAACAACGCAACTGTGAATGATCTGTTTTTATAACTCTTAATTTTTCCTTCTAAAGAATCTGTGAATTGTTTAAAGCCACGTATATTTTCGAGTGCTTTTAACATATTTTCTGCCTGTTGAATAAATTCATCACGATTCCCTAAAGGCTGTTCCGTCTTAGGATCATCTAAATCCGACTTACTAGGCTGAACTATCCCCTCAAGAGCCTCATCAAGTTCAAGAGTTCTTACACTTTTTTTATAAAATTGGTTTTCTTCCAGCCATTTTTGATCATCTAAAGATTCAACAAGCTTTCCATGTTTAACGTTCAAGATATTTTCTTCGTAGTTTGAAAGATTCTCAAATTTGCTTACTAACTCTTCAGATTTCGCCATCTCTACTTTGCAGTTAGTTAGATCTTTATAGATCGTTTCTAACTCATTTTGTCGACTTTCTCTTACATAATCAATTATTTTCTGAAACACGCTCATGACTTGTTGTTTACTATGTTTTTTTATTAATTCACTAACATCAGATGAATAGGTTAATACGTACTGGTTATTATAAGAGGCCCCTGCTTTCATAGCATCAGTTATTATTTGTTCTGTAACTTTAACAGAAAATGATTGTACTTGTTGAATGACCTCTGGATCATGTATTTCATATGTTTTCAAATACTCTTTTAGTAATGACTGAAAATGCCAAGATATTTGGGTTTCGATATTTTGTTTTAAGCTTTCATACAACTCGTTCTTTCTTCTATCTCGTTCTTGATCAGTTTTTGATTTTGTGAATAAAAATCCTATCTTAAATGAAGGATCAACTGCCTCAATATAAGCTGCTGCTTTCTCTCTTGTTTCATAAGGAATTAAATTTGCACTTTTTAAAATAGCTGACACCTTATCATTTGTTTCAGCAGTTAAATTTTCAATTATTTTTTCTTCTTTCTTTATCTTTTTCTCAATCGTTTGTTTTTGCTCTAAAAGTGTGGTTAAACGATCACGAACTTCCTTTTCATCTACATCGGTTAAATTTAATTGATCTTCATATTTTTCTAAATGTTCTTTCACGACTTGTGTAACAGAATCATGAACATTTTGATCTATATAGCGTTTTTTATCCTCAACAATCACCTTAATAAGATCTTTTACTTGTTCCAGTTGATTGGCTGGGTGTTGGTCATCCTTTAATGTTGTAAAAAAGACATCTTGCGGATGCAATCCAACTTCAGCAAATGAATCTTCAATATGCTTTTTAAAATGGTTAAATTCTATTTCCTTTTCTACATGCTTATCAATTTGGTTTACAATAAGAAAAATCACTTTATTTCGATCTTTCATTTCTTTTATGAATGAAAGATTTTCCTCAGATTGAACATGGTTATAGTCTGTAACATAAAAAATGGTGTCGGCAATATGAAGCATGGACTCAGTCGATAACTTATGTGCTGCATCTGTAGAATCGATTCCAGGCGAATCCATAATCACAATATCTTCTTCAAGATTTTGGTAAGGCTTTTTTATAGATATTCTTTCAATTTCGTCACCTTGCTTACAATATTCTTTCACTTGCTCGATTGAATAGTCTCCCGCTAACTCAATACTTTCTTTTGCAGACGAATAAAGAGTGACTTGCTCTTGACCTCTTTCTAATAGTACTAAGTTAGCACTTGTTGGAATAGGACTTGTTGGAAGTATTTGTTCATCTAAAAGCTTATTAATCATAGATGACTTACCAGCGGAAAAATGTCCAGCAAAGGCCACATATAGTTTCTGATGATAAAGCTTGTTAGCAAGCTCAACTAACTTATGAGCATTTTCAGTATCATGCTTTTTTATTTCGTCATGAAGATTTATAACGATTTGCATTAAGTCTTTCGATTTCACAGCCGTTGTCATGATAATCCCCTTTGTCTCTATACATTTAATACCTTATATTTTACAGAATTTTATTATATTTTTCTATGCAAACTCATTTATGTTTTTAATACAAATTAATATATCGACTTATCTGAATACGCACACAAAAAAATAAAGCTCACATTTCTGTGAGTAACAGGTTCTGTTTTGAAGTATAAAATACAAATTAACATTGCTTTTCGTATAGTCATTCGCACTATGATTAAAAAGTATTTTGACAAGTAAATCAGTAAAGAAAAATGCTTGGAAACATTAATGCTCCAAGCATTTTTTATACCAAGATAAGTACCCGTTTAAGCAAATTTCCAACTCTTCAAGAATCGCATGGAAATAAGCTACTAAAATTAGCGGAGAAATCCCCTTATTGAGGAAATAACATGAAAAATAGATTAAATAGACGGAAAGATTCCGCCTATTTAATCGAAAAAGACGAAAATGGACCATTTTACATTGCTTAACCGGAGAAATTCCGCTTATATCTCCAAACTGATTTCCATTCTTCATTCTAACCGGAAAAACTCCGCTTATTTATAAACTATTGGTTACTCAATTAAGGATAATCTGCTTTATTTATCCGCCTCTCAGACCATCATCCCCCCCTGGTAGTTAAAATCATTTTTAGCACACCATTTGGAATAGCAATGAGCTTGCGAATTTTCACGCTGACAAATACTTATGTCACCATGTTAAAAGTGGTTCGGAATTCTGGGCCTAGTTACCTTCCATTTAATTAAACCCCATATATATCAATAAAAATAAGCAGTCTTATTCAGTAGCGAATAGGACTGCTTATTAGTTTGCTAATTTAGTTTTTGTATTAGGAAACCGAACCCGATATTCTGTGAGCTTTAAGCTTTTTGGGCATCTATATTCTTTAATATGTAACCAATCAATACACTATAAGTAACAACGGTACAACCGACAAATAACATAGTCATATTCGCAGCAGACCTCCATATTTTGAGAATGATTTTCATTATAAATTCATTCTATCATCAATGATAATCATTTTCAATATCTTCCTCGGAATTATTTGAAAAATCTGCACACACACACCTGATTATCTTTTTTTAGGTAGGAATCTTGATTTTACTGTAAATACTTCTTGATAATTTGTATATGTTTGAAGCGCTTTTTCTTCAGCCGGTATTCTAATTGTCATCATAACTACATTTAGCATGGTAAACACTAATGATGTGATATATGCCTCAAATAACAGAGGAATAATTAGAATTTCTACTGCAACTACAACATAATTAGGGTGTTTGATAAATTGATATGGTCCTTTTGAAACGACAATATCATTTGGAACGATAATAATCTTTGTATTCCAGTAATTTCCGAGAGACATAACCGACCAGTATCTCATCAATTGTGTTATAACTAGAAGTGGTACTAGCACAACCCAAAGCTCAGTTAATTCTTTTTGAAAGATAATTACCTCTAATAAAAGCGAGATAAGAAACAGGACGTGTAGGGATACAATAAATGGGTAATGCTCATTACCATGTTCTACTCCTCCCCTATTTATCATCCACTTTTCATTCTTTTTCGCAATAAATAGCTCAGTTAGTCGCTGAACAATTAATAATGAAAATAAAAGATAAAACAACAGTTATTTTCCCTCCCATTTAACGAGTAGCATTTCAGAACTGAATCCTGGACCAAGTGCTCCAATTAAGCCATATTCACCTGGTTTACCAATTTCACGTTTTAAATATTGTTCTAAAACATACATAACCGTTACTGATGACATATTTCCGTGTTTGACCAAGACTTCTTTTGAAATATGCAAATGATGTTCATTAAAACCAAGACCATCCATATATGCATCAAGCACCTTTTTACCACCAGGATGAGCAATAAAATGATTGATATTTTCTACTTCAAGGTCGTATTCCTTTAAGAAATCTATTACTTGTGGTTTCAACCATTTTTTAATAATAGAGGGAATGTCACGAGAAAAAACAACATATAAACCATTATTTTTAATATTCCATCCCATTACATCTTCAGAATCTTTCATAAATGTCGATCTTGTGCCCAACAATCTTGGCAGTGAAGACAATTTTGATCGTTTCTTCCAGTTCACATGACTTCCTGTGATACATGTACAAGCAACACCATCAGCAAACAATGACGTTCCAATTAGGTTACTTTTCGTCTTATCGTCATGCTGAAAAGTAAGGCTACAAAGCTCAACGGATATAACGAGAACCATTGCTTTAGGAAACGCCAGACAATATTCATATGCTCTGGATAATCCTGCTGCACCCCCAGCACATCCTAATCCCCAGATAGGGATGCGTTTAGTCGTTTCTTTAAAGGGTAAGCAATTCATAATTTTAGCATCAATACTAGGTGTGGAGATTCCTGTTGTACTAATGAAGAAAATGGCATCTATTTCGTTATAATGAATGTCCTGCTGTAACAATGTATGATTAGTCAAACAATTTTTCACTGCTTCAACACCATACGTTACGGCTCTATCAATATACAGTTCATTCTTTTCTTCAAATGTATGTGTTTGCTTATACCATTCAAGAGGTTCTGCAAATTGTCTTTTTTCTATTTCACCGTTTTTAAATACGGGTAGAAGCCGTTCAAGATCTTTAAAAGAGTCATGAAATATTTCTTTTGCAAACTCAACAGTTGTATCCTGACTTATTTCATATTGTGGAATAGCCTTTCCAACGGATAACGCATAGACCATATTGGTTTTCACCTCATTTTCAATAAGGTTACTATCACCAACTTTGTCTAAAATTATCCATTTATATAGGTTTTTATGTAAAGTTACCCAATTGCAAATTACCTTTAAATATAAAAAAAGCCTTTCCCAATCAAAAGGGGAAAAGCTAACGTTTTAAAGGAGTTGTTGTTGTTGTGCATCTTTATTATATATCATTTTCAGCTACCACTCATTGAGAATTGTTGGAAATCACTTTAAAAAATAAGCCATAAAAACTTCGTCATCATATTTTCCATTAATTTTGACTTGATCCTTTTGTATCCCTTCTTCTACAAACCCAAATCTTTCGTAAAGTTTATGTGCTAATCCATTTGATGCAAAAACGGTCAAGCATAATTTATGTAATTCATGAGTCTTACACCATTCAATCGTATAATTTAAAAGTTCCGTTCCAATTCCTTTTCCTTGAGCTGCCTCAACTAACCATGTACGAAAAAGTCCAGTGTGCCTTTTCATTTCCAACTCCCCCCTAATAACGCGTGCGATCCCTACAATTTGATGATTTATCTCTACAGCGACATACATATTATCTTGAAGTTCCATATGCTTTATAAATTTGATTTCATCCTGTGTAGATCGAGCGGCTTCCTTTTGAATATAAGAACCTGACTTAATAATCTGATCCACTGCAAGAACGATTGATTCTGCATCTCTCGTTTCAACTGGTCGAAGAATAACTGACTCACCTGTTTTTGAGGTAAACTCTTTTATGAACGCTTTCTTATCCACAGTAATGCCACCTTTGCTTATCTCCTACTATAGAAAGGCTGACAACTTTTGTCAGCCTCTTCACTTTCGACCTGAGAAATAAGTAAAACCATTTAAGCTACCCTGATTGCCTTTCCAAATGGTACTTTTGGAACAAATTCATCAGGTACCAACCAAAAAACTTCATTGGTTACCTGAAGTTCATCATAGAAATATCCAGTTACATCCGTTATATAAAAGAGGGTGTCTATTTCTTCTTTTTCAGCCCACTCAAGCACTTCAGTATACGAGGACTTTCCATGAGTATAATAAGTAATTTTATCTTCCTTAATAGGAGTGATGCTTCTTATTTTAAAATCAGCTTGCACTAGTAATGCATTAGGGGTTACTTCTCCAAATAACTTAACTATATTTTGTATCAATAGTGTATTCGTCTGATTTGTAGAAGTATCTATTGCTAGAGCTATTTTCTTTCCGTTTCGTTCTGTTAATTTAGAAAGTAATTGCTTTTGCCATTTCATTTCATATCTCCCCCTCACATCTTTTGTGAAGCCAAGTCTATTTTTGCTCAAAAATCATAGTCCTATCCATTTTTAAAAAACACATTTAATATTGGTCAACATTTCCATTCCATTCTGCATATTGCCCAGTACCATTGCAACCTGGACAATCAAACACAGCATCATACGTAGGTGTATAAACACTTGTTAAGGATGATGTAAAACCTCTTCCCCTACAGTCAGGGCATCTTCCTAAAGATTCCATATCAGCGCGAACTTTCTCGATTCTCGCCTGCTTCCATTCTGATAATCCACGAAGAAAATTCAATGGGTTCACCTCTTTTTCCTTAATATTCCTTACTATTCATCAAGAGGTGACATTTTAAACCTTTTTCCCCAGATTTTTTTTGAAGTGACATGTTCAGGTTCAATTTTAGGAACATTTAAATATGCAACATAAAGTCAGATCCGAAAGTGTAAAATATGAGAAAAATGTTCTATAAAAATATCTACATATATGATTGAATTCTTATTAACAATTGTCGATTTTTTTTGTAAAATAAAAGAGTTTATTAATTTAATTTCTGGGGATAGAAGAGGGGATTATCGTGGCTGAATTAGCATTTAAAGAATATATGTTTAAAAAAGGAAGTAAAACAACGATTTACATGTACCAAAACAGTATCGAAATGATTCATGGTGGGTTTTTAGGGAAATTTAACAAAATAAAATTAGTACAATATAAAAACATTGTTAATGTTTCAGTGAAAGAACCGGGATTTGCTTCAAATGGTTACATGATCCTTGATTGTGGTAAAAATGATCTTAAAAGTGAAAGACTTGAAAACACAATTGAGTTTTCCAAGCAAGAAAGAGAAATGGCAATGGAATTGAAGGAATTAATTGAAGAAAAGGTTGTTGAAGTAAAAAATCAGAGAGTTGATTCTGCTGTTGATAATTTTGAAAAATTAAAGAAAATCAAAGAATTGTATGATTTAGACATTCTGTCAGAAGATGAATATCTTGACCAAAAGGAACGTCTTTTAGAAAAAAACTAATTTATATGTAAAAGAGTGTCTGACCTCTCCTATGATTCATTTTATTGGAGGGGTTGACACTTTCTTTATTTAAAAGCTATCTATTATTTTCCCAAACAGAGTATTCTCCTGTGCCTTTACACGTATAACACTCTACATTACTCCCAATATAATGCATTGGCACAATAACAACTCCATATCCACGACAATCAGGGCATTTTCCAAGGCTCTTCATTTTTTCAATGTGATTTTTCCTTCTTTTTTCCATCCACCTAAACATCATGAATTTTTTCACCAATAGTATTCACCCATCCTTGATGTTTCCGTTTTTATAGAGTATTCAAGTTCTACGGACAAGGTGAATAAAAAAAGGTATTTCCTATTTAGAATTTTTATCACATTTATAAAAAAAGCTTAATACATTCCTTTATAGCTTCTTCTTCATCCTCTCCAGCTGCTTCAATTCTAATATTTGTTCCTGTTTGAATGGTTGCCAGTAATCCTAATAAACTTTTAGCATCTGTTTTAAAGTTTGGTCCTACAATCATAATTTCTGACTCAAATTTATTCGCGATATTTGCCACTTCAATAAATGAGTTGACCGTAAAAAGACGTGTAATTGTTAGATCTTTAACTCGCATAGTTGTCTCCCTATTTTAAATTTAATCATTATTATTTTTAAGTTTATGAATTCATGACAGTTTTTTGCATAAAAAGGCCCCCCTCTATAGTGAATGGGAGACCAGCGGAATACTTTTAAGAGATTATTTTGTTACATAAGATGCTAATGCCTTTTGGACATCATATATACTTTTGTCTTTTTTAAATTGTTTGGAAACTGGATTGGCAGTACTTGAAATCCAAATTTTTAGTTCTGCATCTAAGTCAAAGCTTCCAGCCGTTTCTACACTAAAATGGGTGATGCTTTTGTAAGGGATTGAATGATATTCCACTTTCTTCCCTGTTACCCCCTGCTTATCAATTAGGATTAATCTTGTGTTTGTAAAGACAATTAAATCACGGATCAATTTGTAAGCTTTCTCAATATTTTCATTTTCGGTAACAATTACTTCTAATTCTTTTTCAACTGATTTACTATCAACTTCTGAGACATTACCCATTAGTCCGTCTAAAATACCCATTATTAGCCCTCCTGTATATTTAGTTATTGTAATAACTATTCTTTATTGCTTTATTACTTTCCTGCATAATTGGATATTTTAACGTTTTAAACAATTACATAAAATTGATAAAAACAAGCCTGTTAGTAACATAAAACATTTCTATCTCGGAGTGTTAATCCATTAAACCTTCATCTATGTAGACTTCCATTCCCTCTTCTTCTAAGCATTCACCAAAATATTTTACAACTTTCTTGAATTTATAGTTGAGGATATTTAGATCTTGATCTTCAATATCATACACAGCGATTACAGCACCGCCCACGTATAGGTTTATATAATCTTCTCTACCGGTTAAATGTGCCTCTATACTGAATTCCTGACCTTTTATAACTTGTTTATTTGTTTTTAACGCCTTAGATAATAATTGTTTTATTTCTTCCATTATAACTCCTCCTGTAATTAACTCTTTATTGGTTGTAACATATTATTTGTTTAAGTACAATTAAGCAAATAAACTAAGTCCTACAGAAGTTTTATTTTTCCTTATTTGCTTTTCTAAAAATTATCTGTTATGCTATAGAAGAATTATTTTTGTTCGGTCTGTAAGGAAAGAATAAGTGTTTAAACTTTTCGCCTTTGATATCTAATTGAGCAAGGATAGTAATAAATTGTGGTATTTCCACACAGGAGGCAACAATTATGCAACAAGGTACAGTAAAATGGTTTAACGCAGAAAAAGGTTTCGGTTTCATCGAAGTTGAAGGTGGAGACGATGTATTCGTACATTTCTCAGCTATCCAAGGCGAAGGATTTAAATCTTTAGACGAAGGTCAAAAAGTGACTTTTGAAGTTGAACAAGGTCAACGTGGACCACAAGCAACTAACGTAAACAAAGCATAATTTCAAATAGAAAGGACCCGTATGTATTACAGGGTCCTTTTTTATTTGATTTTGTTATGGTTTATACGCATTAAAAAATCCCCATTCAAAAATGAATGGGGAGCTAACTTGCTAAAAGGTATTTCAATGGTTAACTAAAGCATAGCATACAATTTGTATAATACCTAATTAAATTAATAAAATAATAAAATACTTCTTATGTTCAACATATTATTCTCTACTTTGACTATTCAAAATACCACTTCTAATGCCTGCTAATTCAAAAATTGGAAAATAATATGATGGAAAGTATCAATTTATTTCGTATTGTGCTATGCTTGATTAAGAAGCGAGGTGTCAAATTTGGCGTATAAAGCAAAGAAAAGTAATCTTAAAGAACTATTAACCAAAAGTAACACTGAGCTTGATGTTCTGGCGAATAAAACAAATATTCCAATAGAACAGCTACATGACTATCTAGACAAAAAGGTCATGAATCTTAATAACGCAATGACAATTTCAAAAGAATTAAACTGTACAGTTGAAGATCTTTACGTATGGAAAGTTTCCGGAGAGTGATAATATTCGCTCTCTTTTTATTTTTTAAGATGTTCGTAATTAAAATAAAAAGGTTGCCTGCATTTTCATGCTACGTTACAAATAAGCGGGCAACCTTTTAACATCTTTTTCATAAACATTATAGGCTTCGCTGTTTACTATAATTTAAGAAGCTTGACTTTGTAATCTAGCCTCTTGTTCTTGCTTTTGTTTTTGACCTGATGGAATAATATTAAAAATGATATTCAATATTATGGCTGTTACACTGCCTGCTACAATGCCGCTATTCGTTAAAATTTTCACAGACTCTGGTAAACCAGCAAAGATTTCAGGAACAACTGTAACACCTAATCCTAAACCAACAGAGCAAGCAACAATCAGTAAATTTTCTTGTGAGGCAAAAGAAACCTGCCCTAACATTTTAATTCCATAAGCAACGACCATTCCAAACATCGCAACCATTGCTCCACCTAGTACAGATGATGGAATGATTGTAGCTAATGCTGCGATTTTCGGAACAAGACCTAATCCAATTAACATACCAGCAGTAATATAAATTACACGATTCGTTTTAATCCCTGACATTTGTACAAGCCCAACGTTTTGCGAAAATGCTGTATATGGAAAAGCATTAAAAATAGCTCCAAGCATATAAGCAACACCTTCTGCACGATATCCACGAGCTAAGTCCTTCTCGTTAATCTTTTTCTTACAAATATCTGATAATGCGAAATACACTCCTGTTGATTCAACCATGCTGACAATGGCAACGATTGTCATTGTTAAGATCGGAGCTAGTTCAAATGTTGGTGTTCCAAAATAAAATGGCTTTCCAATATTAAACCAAGATGCCTCTGAAACAGGTTGAAGATCTACCATTCCCAAAAAGCCCGCTGCAATAGTACCTGCGATAATTCCTATTAAGATTGAAATTGCTCTAATAAAGCCTGTAAAAAAACGATTTAATAGAATGATTAAGATTAAAACACCAAAAGCTAAAAGGAGATTTTCAGTAGACCCAAAGTCTGCACTTCCCTCTCCTCCTGCCATATTGTTCATTGCAACTGGTATTAATGTAATACCAATAATTGTAACAACTGATCCAGTTACAACTGGAGGAAAAAACCTTACTAGTTTACCAAATATAGAAGATATTAAAATAACGATGAGTCCGGACATAAGTATTGCTCCATAAATAGATGAAACACCATATTCTGTTCCAATTGCAATCATTGGCCCTACTGCCGTAAACGTACAACCAAGAACAACAGGTAAGCCAATTCCAAAAAAGCGATTCTTCCACACTTGTAAGAATGTTGCGATTCCGCACATAAAAATATCAATGGCAACTAAATATGTTAACTGAGCACCCGTTAAACCTATTGCACTTCCAACAATTAACGGTACTACAACTGCTCCTGCATACATCGCTAGAACATGTTGAATTCCTAAAGATAAATCTTTTAATGAATGTTTCATGATGTAACCTCCTCAAGCTCTTCAACAAAATTTACTTTACCCTCTGCTAATGACGCTATTCTTGCTAATGATTCTACTCGATATCCTAATTCCTTCAATTCAGTCGAACCTTTTTGGAATGACTTTTCAATGACAATTCCAATTCCCATTACAGATGCACCTGATTGCTTAACGATGTCAATTAGTCCTTTTGCGGCTTCACCATTTGCTAAAAAATCATCAATAATTAACACATTGTCAGTTTCATCTAAAAATTGATGTGAAACAGAGATCGTATTTTCTTCTTGTTTTGTAAAAGAATAAACAGTGGATACCAATAGATTATCTGTTAACGTTAGAGACTTCTTTTTTCTAGCAAATATCACTTTTACTCCAAGTTCCAACGCTGCCATAACAGCTGGAGGAATTCCCGATGATTCAATCGTAACAATCTTTGTAATCCCCTCGTTTTTAAAGCGTCTAGCAAACTCTAAACCTATTTCTTTCATAAGCACTGGATCAATTTGATGATTAAGAAATGAATCAACTTTTAATACACCGTCAGAAAGAACAATACCTTCTTTTTCGATTTTTCTTCTAAGCAGCTCCATTTTTTTCCTCCTAACGTCTTTCCTACCATAGACTCTTTTAACGCCTTAACGAAATAAATTCGTCGCTAGCTTCTTACCCTTAGATTATTATTGAAAATAAAAAAGCGGCATTGCTCCACTATAAGTGAAGCAATGCCGCTTTCATTACATACTAATATATCAAATGAAATGCGCAACAAGAAACTCCACTCATAGTCGAACAATTTACGGTTATTCGGTAGAAACTTGCAGGCCATATCCCTGCGATTATATGAGTGCTATGTAATTAATTCAAATTATAACAATATATCTTTATTTTGCAAATACTTTTCGATCAAAACACGAACTTTTTTTAGAATTAAATATATAAATATTCGTAAAAATCAAACAAGGAGCGGTATTCACCGCTCCTCTTTCAATTAAGGATACGTTATAACTTGTAAATTCTTTTATATTTCTGTTCTAGATAGTCAATTAAATATTGGGCATTTAATTCTTCACCAGTAACATCTTTTAGGATTTCTAAAGGTTCTTTTGTTCGTCCATACTGATGAATTTGCTTTGTTAACCAACCTTTAATCACATCAAATTGACCTGTTTCGATTAACTCATCATAATTTGGCAGTTCTTTCAACATTGAATTTTTAATTTGTGCAGCATACATATATCCTAATGCATAGGATGGGAAATACCCAAAGCTTCCTCCAGCCCAATGTACATCCTGTAAAACACCTTGTGCGTCATTTGGTGGGACGATTCCAAGGTATTCTTCATATTTTTCGTTCCAAATCTTCGGCAATTCTTCAACGGTTATTTCATCATTAAACAATGCTTTTTCGATTTCATATCGAACCATTACATGTAACGCATATGTTAATTCATCTGCTTCAATACGAATCAATGATGGTTTTGATTCATTAATCGCTTCATAAAATTCATCAAGACTTATTCCCTCGAATTGTTCAGGTGAAAAATCTTTGAGACTTTGATAGTAACGTTGCCAAAAGTGCTTATTTCTTCCTACAAAATTTTCATAGAATAGAGATTGTGATTCATGTATGCCCATAGAGGTACCACTACATAATAAAGTACCTTCTAATTCTTCTGAAATATTTTGCTCATAAATAGCATGACCACATTCGTGAATTGTACCAAATATTGCAGTACGGAAATCTTTTTCATCATACTTTGTTGTTACGCGTACATCATTACGATTCAGAGTAATTTCAAAAGGATGAACAGTTTCATCTAATCTACCAGCTTGAAAATCATAACCTATTTCTTTTAATAAAAATTCACTTAATCTTCTCTGGTTTTCCTTTGGAAAAGAATGAAACAGAAAATCTGTCTTAGGCTTATGTTCAGACTCCGAAATTTCCTTTACTAGAGGGACAATATGTTTCCTAACTTGTGAGAACACTCGATCCAATACTTCAACCGTAACCCCTGGTTCATATTCATTTAGTAGCGTATTATATTTATTTCCTTCAAAGCCCCAATACTCAATTAGTTTTTTATTATAATCCACTAACTTTTGTAAGTAAGGTGTAAACATTTGAAAGTCTGATTTTTCCTTTGCTTGTTCCCAAATAGATTCAGCCTTTGAGCATAAAATAACATATTCTTGATATTCCTTAGGTGGTATTACTTTGTTTTTCTTATATTCCTTTTTTAATAACTCCACTGCTTTTCTTGTTACAAACTGAAGGTTTTTATAAATATCTTCCTGTGAAAGTGTAGTGAGATACTCGTTCATTTTATCTGAAACCAGCATTTCAAATGCTTCAGAAGAAAGCATTCCAATTACTTCAGATCGTTGTTCTACACCTTTTTTAGGAGCACCAGTACGCATATCCCAATACATAACGCTAATGGCTTCATCATATGCTTTCATTTTTTTTATGTATTCCAAAAACTCTTTTTCTATTTGTATCATTCCCGCCACACTCCCTTTGTTTATGTACTACCTAAGCGTATAAAGTCGTTGTATGATTGTCAACGACTTTTAAATGAAGGTTATAGTTTTTACTTTAAGGATAGGGAGAAGCCGTAGCTTCCACCTATCCAAATGTTGGAGGAACAGGTAAAACTGATTTCATATGATCCAAAACATCCTGATCTTGATCATTATAAAATATTGTAATAGAGCCTTTATCCTCACTGGTTCGAATCAATCTACCAATTCCCTGTCTCAGCCTTAATATCATGTATGGAAGTTCAACTTCCTTATATGGATCTTGTTTATCTGATTTCTTCGCCTCAAAGACAGGATCGTCCGGAGGGTATGGTAACGACCAGATAATAACATTAGAGAGTGATGGGCCAGGAATGTCTAAACCTTCCCATAAATGAACAGCACACAATACAGAGTGTTCGTTTTGCTGAAACTCTTTCACTAAAGAACTGATTTCTTGATCACCTTCGAACAATAATGGATATGAAAAGCGATAATTAGTGATTCTTTCCTTGAACCATTTTATTTCTTTTTGAGATGTAAAGAGAACAAGGCCTCTGCCTTCTGTTTTATTCAATTCATCTAAAGTTTTTTCCAATTTTTTCTCAAGTTGATTTTCTTTCAACATTTGAATGTTCATTTGCTCATCATAATCAAAAGGAGAATCAACAGAAAGTGATAAATAATCGTGTACACCTATGCTGTTTGCTATAAAGTCAAATGATTTATTTTCAGATAATGTAGCTGAAGAAAAAACAATTGGCATTTTTTTAGAAAAGACTTTTTCTTTTAAGACTTCTTCTACTTTTTTAGGCATAATGACTAAAGTATATTCATCACCTTTCACTTCTACCCAACTAACTGCATTTGAGTTTCTATTATATAGTGATAATGAATATTCCATTTGATCAATAAACTCTTCGACAATTTTCAATTCATATTCTCCGATTGTGTACATCTCACCTTCAAATACTAGGGCTTCACTAATTTCGGATAACTTGGACTGTAATTGTTTAGAAGTTTTTTGCAGCTTTTCTTTTTGCTCAATTCGTAATCGATTGGAACCTTCAACAACACTTGTACACTGTTGTAAATCATCAAAAAACATATCATTTACAGCTAGTGCATCTTCTACTAAATAAGCTAATTCTTCGCGAATTTCATTTTGTAATAATCTCTCGAGAAAGATTTGTAATGTACTTTGCTTTACTCGATATGTTAATGCTTTTTGTGCAGCGTATTCTAGTAAATGACCTTCATCAAACACAATACTACTATAATCCGGTAGTAAAGGAATTTGACCTTCTCTTTTCCGGGAATCATACGTCCAAATATGTTCCATAAAATAGTCATGTGAACATACAATAAGATCAGTTGCTTTTCGATAATAATCACGAGACAATGTTAATCCACATCGATGTCTTTGCGAACAAGTAGAACAATCTTGAAAGGGATCCCAACCAACATTTTCCCATTCTTCATCTGAAAAATGACCAAATTCTTTTCGATCCCCGTAGGCTGAGAACTGTTGCATCCCCGCTTTTTCGTGAACGAAATCCGGCAGTGATTGATATAAATCCAGATACTTCTCTTCTCCAGTCCGTTGAATTACATTGTCCAATTTATTTAAGCATAAATATTGACTATGAGTTTTACTTAGCCTTACGTCCATATTCAATTCTAGATGCTTAGATAACTTCGCAATGTCACCTTCTTGTTTAACAAGCTGTTCAATTAATGTTTCATCTGCACATGCTATAATCGCCGGTTTACCTGTATATCTAGCATAAGATAGGGCATAAAGCAGGTAGACAATCGTTTTTCCAGTCCCAACACCAGCTTCAGCAAACATGACTTTCTTCTCTTGAAATGCTTTTTCAAGCTGAAAAGCCATGAAAATTTGTTCATCTCTTAACTCAAAACCTTGATCTGGAAGAATATCATAAAAAACATCTCCAATCCAATTATTCAAGGCTTGGTAAAAGCTCTCATCCTTTGATATGGTAAAAGGCAAACGTGATGTTACCATAAACGCTACCTCCACATTCAGTTTCAAATTTATCGCAAATAATAATTATCATATTATATGGGTAAAAAGTCAATTCATATAACTATAACAGTATGTAAAAAAGAGATAAAAAAAGAGGCAGCCACTATGGCTACACAATGTTCCACTTATTATAACTCTTTGTCAAAAAGCGATTCTATAATTAATTGATGATCAATCGATGTAGCAACCGAAAGAGCTCTCATCATATCTTCTTTCGCTTGCCCTAACTGCAAAATCGCATCTGAATAATCACTTACTTGGTTCTCCAGCGATTTTTCTGTTGAGAAAAGTGCCTTTGAAATTAACTCAAATTCTTGTTGGTCATACATTTCTTTTCCACCTCTCAAAATAACGAAATCTACTATTCAAGGGAACTTTATTAGATTTCACAATACTGAAAGGATTTATTCGTTTTCAAGTTGACCACAGTATTTGTAAACCTTAAAAAGGCAAAAAACGAAGAGCCTATTACTCTTCGTTTCCTACCTTTTTAAAACCCTGTTGAAGTAATTCATTCGTTAATTCATCATGATTTACAATATAATATGTACTACCTTCATCATTGGTAATAATAATTTCTGTCGGACTTGCGTCAACACGAGCTGCCTCTAAGTCAAAATACTTCTGACCAAGTTTATCTGAAATTGATGACAATTTGTCCACCTCCTTATTATCCCATTATATCAGGATCACCTATTCTTGAGTTATATCATTTTTCACATTTTTTCTAACCTTTTCGTGGTGGACGAACATTTGACCAATATTGATAAAAGTCTGTTTTAATGAAGCCATTAAAAAGCTTACGTTTTTTCGTTGCAGGTTTACCATAAAGCTGTTCAAAACCTTCATGAGAAGTAAGCATATATATGCTCCAAGTATCTAAAGATGCGAAAGCTTGTCCCATTTCTTTATACATTTGTTCCACTTCTCTTTTTTCTCCAAGTCGTTCTCCATAAGGAGGATTTCCAACGATAGCTCCAAACTCTTTTGTTGTTGTGAAATCTTTGACCTGCATTTGCTTAAACGAAATGATATCTGCAAACCCCGCTTCTTCAGCATTCCCCTGTGCAATGTTTACCATTCTATGGTCAATATCACTAGCTTGAATATCTAACGGCTGATCATAGTTAGCTTTATCCTCTACTTCTTGTCTTGCAAGATTCCATTTGTCTTTTCCGATCCAATCCCAAGCCTCAGAAACAAATTCCCTGTTAAATCCAGGTGCAATATTTTGTCCAATAAGAGCTGCTTCAATTGGTATTGTACCTGAACCACAAAACGGATCTACAAACGGACGGTCAGGTGTCCATCGTGTTAATAAGACAAGAGCAGCAGCAAGAGTTTCCTTTAATGGAGCGCCCCCTTGGTCAATGCGAAAGCCTCGTTTATGAAGTCCTGTACCACTAGCATCTATCGTGATGGTTGCAACATCTTTTAGCAGCGCAACTTCTACACGATAAAAAGGACCATCTTCGCTAAGCCAACCTTCTTTTTTATAGTGTAATTTTAACTTTTCTACGATTGCCTTTTTCACAATTCCTTGGCAATCTGGTACACTTGCTAATGTCGATTTAACTGATTTTCCGATAACAGGAAACTCTGCATTTTCCGGGAGATAATCTCCCCAATTCAATGCTTTGGTTTTTTCAAAAAGCTCATCAAATGTTTTTGCCTTAAACTCTCCGACCTTAATTTTAATTCGGTCAGCGGTTCTAAGCCATAAGTTCGAACGACAAATTGCTAATTCATCTGCCTCAAATGTAACCTTACCGTTCTCAACTGAACATTCATACCCTAAATCTTTTACTTCTTTACCCACAATCGCTTCAAGACCCATTGCTGATGTTGCAATAAGAGTTAATTTACTCATCTTTTGACACCCTACCTTATATCTATCTATTTAGTCGTTTAGTATAAACTCTACTATGTATATCCTGAACCATTTTATCCAATTATATCCAACAAAGTTTTGTAAATAAAAAGGGACTGATATCATCAGTCCCTGTTGTTTACTGTTGTTATACTGATTTCCAATAACGTTCGATAAGCCATGTTTTGTTCCATCGTACTTCAAACGGCATAAGCCTCGTACTCAGGTGGTAATCATCTATCTACAAAAGCCTATTGCTTTTGTCCTTCTCTTCGTTCAATTCCTCCAAGAAGGTGCCCCTACCATAATTTGGGTTTCTCGCTCGTGGGGTTTACCTCGTTCCACTCTTACGATTTCTCGCAAGACTCCGTCACTGTGGCACTTTCAAGGTATTCAAGCCATATCCAAAGGACTTAGGCTTTTTCCCTGCCGTCAACCAAGCAACCTTGGCTGCCCTAGCTTATGAATTCGCTAGGCACGAACACTACGGGCATCTCAGCACCGTGCGAGCATGGACTTTCCTCTACAATCCTAAAGACTGCAGCGATTACCTGAACGTTATTAACGAAACAGTAAACTCAGTATACCTAATATTTGAGGATAATACAAGTGGAAATAACTAGGAGATTTAATCGTATAGTTTACTTCCAAACACATGCTTTTCAAGGTTAGATAAACGTTTTAAAATATCGAAGTTTGTTGTATTTGTTTGTACTGGTGTTTGCTTCTTATATGTATCATCAAGCTGCTTTTTCAAACGCAAATTTTCTTGTTGTAGATCTTCATACTCTTGATGAAAGGTTTCATAATCTTTAATAACCAAATCCAAAAATTTATCAACTTCTTCTTGTTTATAACCTCGTACACCTGTTTTAAATTCTTTTTCTAATATTTCTTTCGCTGTCAATTTCATTTTATCTGAAAGCATATCTTCACCTCATTATAACGAAGTTATCAACTTATATTTTTTCAGAAATCCTGTTACTTGTCAATTTCAATTATATTTTCCTTAAAAAATCATATGTATTCTTTTACCAAAAATCTTGTTTTTTTGAATTTTCCTCTTCCACTATTGTTTGTAGTTCAGAGAAATCAATCATGTTTATTGTGTAGGTAGTAGTTTGTTGCTTTTTTCTGGCTGTTTCTAATAAATATTTAGGAGATCCTTCTTTTTCTTCATCATAAACTAGGAGTACTCCATCACTTTTATGGACAAGAAATTCATTTTTCTGGCGAAATTGAACAGGACTTTCATATTCTCTTTTTGTTATACTGTCAACAATATCTGCTTGTGAGAGAATAAACTCATAATATTCTCGATTGGCTTCATTCCACTTTGATTCTTGATTTAAAAAAGGAGTTAAAACAGCTAACTTGAGTTCAGAATATTGAAGTTGTAAATCAAACACAACTTCCGCAGCCCACAACTCTACACCCATTTGTCCACTGATGATCACCCATTCTAGTCCTTCCTCTACAAAGCCTTTTAACGTTTTTTCGATTGCCTTTTTAATATAAGCAACAGCTTGGTCGTCATTTTTAAAAATACCGAGTTCAAATGATTTGTAACCTGATATTGTTAAAACCTTCACTTTTATCACCTAATCATTATATAAATTAATACCTTTCATTATACTTATATTACAGGAAATGAATAAAAGATGTTATCGCCCCTATCTTGTAAAGATCAATCACTCGTTAATTACAGAAAAGGGAGCTGAATACAGCTCCCTATAGCTTCAAATGATTATCCAAAGAATGGACCAGGGCCAAATCCTGGACGTGGACGTGGACCAAAACCTGGTGTTGGACCATAAACATTAAAGTGTTGGTGTGATACCTCATTCTCAAAAGATTGAGTTTGAGGGAAATAATGTTGATGCTTATAGAATTCATGATTTACATTTGTTGTGTGTTGTGGATGAATGTGTGGTACGATTGTTTCAGAATAGCTATTATTTACACAGTGTTTTGTTGGGTGTACAATTGGTGCCATAACTTTTGGTTTGCAATGCATGTAGCATTTCTCCTTTCATCTTTTATCATGTCTTACACTTTTAACCTATGATGAAAGTTACCTACATGTACTAAGGCAAGCACCTAATTTTTATAGAAAAGTATAGAAACTGTCTTTAAAATTCGTAAAAATAACAATTGTTAAGACGATTACAATGAAAAATAAGTATAATACGCTTTTATACAAAGTTGCTCTTCTCCCTTGTTAAGAACTAATTACAATCACTTATTTTACATGGTTCTCCATAATCCTACAATTGTTATTTAATAATTCCGTTAAAATTCATATTTTTGTCAAAAAAATGGCGAAATTACTCAGTTTCTGCGCTTGCCCGGGGAATATTTTTAGAAAATTTCCTCTTTAAGCGATTTAGTCTGTTTAAGATGTCATTTTCATCGATAAACGACAGCGTTTCTTTACATTCTTTGAAAAGAATATACATTTCTTCAGTATATTTTGTTGCTTTTTGCAAGTCTTTTTCTTTATGTTCATAATACTTCGCAAGCTCTTCTAAAGCCTTTAATGCCACTTTTCCTTTTGATCCTTCTACAATTTCATTCCACAAGTTGATCGCCTGTTTCCATTCCTTTTGTTTTTTATAAAGGAGTGCTAGTGCATATTTTGCTTCTACATCTTGCTTTGTAGATTTTTCCATAAGACTTTTGTAAGCATCTAATGCTGAAGATTGATCACCTACATAATCTAACCATCGAGCAACTTCATAATGCTCGGAATCTGTAGCCTTATCATTTGTGCTCAATAGCTTATAAGATAAATGGATATATAATGTTATAAGAGAGAGCACATCTATTTCATTATGCCTTAAAACTCCCATAATAATTTCAGGCTTTTGCTGTTTTACAAACTCAAAATAAATCATTGGAGCTAAAAAGCCAGGAATATCATTTTCTCGGTAAATCCCAAGAATATCGTTTTCAACTTTGGCCAGTTTTACTGATTCGAGCTCTTTTTTCCAGAGCCTTCGTGCAGCATGAAATAGATCGAAGTGACCAAATGCAGGAAGTTTTGGTACTAACTCTCGAATTAAAGTATGGCGGGTTTTCACCTGAGGCCAATCAAAGGCTTTACCATTATAGGTGACAAGTGTTTTACTATTAATCCCCTCCAAAAAGCTTTGATAAAGTGCAACCTCATTACCTGGTTTTGGCAACAAATACTGTTTTATGACAACACGATCGTCCAGAACTTGAGCTTGTCCTAACAAAAAGATCGTGTTTCCCGCTCCTCCACCAAGTCCAGTTGTTTCAGTATCGAAGAAAAACAAATCGCTTGCCTGATGATCTTTAGAGGAAAGTGGATGCTTTAAATCGCTTTGATTCCACATAGATACAACATGTTGAAATTCTTTCAACTGATATTTACCATGTTGATAATCCAACGGATAGACAACCTCTCGAATGAAACAAGTTTGCCCATCATAATGAATGATTTTTGTGTTATGTTCATTCCATAATAATTCTTCTGGGTTATGTGATTCCTGTTTTACAGTTTCAGTTTCTAGTTCCGGTTCTTCTCGAATGACATGTTTTTTTAATCGATTCAACTTATTTTTTAACGACATTTGTTTCATCCTTTAATTTACTTAAAAGAAAATGGGTGTCTTTTTTTATAGATTCAGTAGAACTTTCAACACCTATACATGAAGGGCATCCAGCATAGCATGGACAAGTTTCTATTAATTTCATTGCTTCATTCAAAACATCTAATAATGTTTCATATATTTTTTTGGATAACCCTACCCCACCTGGATATCGATCATATAGAAAGATTGTTGGTTGATTATTATGAACAGCTTTAATTTGTGCAATCACATGCAAGTCACTTGGATCACACATTACTTTTAACGGTGCAACGTGCTGGAGAACATGTGCGGCTGAAACTAGAGCCTCCTCCAGCCTTTTTTCAGATAAATCGTCCACTATATTCGAATGAAGACTCATCCATGCTGAATTTGTATGAAGCTCTTCTTCTGGTAGATGAATAGGACCTGATCCAATATTTTCATGAGTATCAAATTTGATTTTTTTGAAAATTGTAGCCATAGCTTGAACCGTCACATCTCCATAACCATAGTCAACATCTTTCATATGTTTAAGCATATCTTCCTCAAGTACTTTTAATTGAACCGCAAGATTGGCATCCGTGAAATAATCCACATCAACTTCTCTTACAAATGCCTTCTTTTCCTCCCAATCAAGTTTTTCCACTTGAAATTGAACGCCTTGATGAAGATAAATTGCTTCATCATGCAGTAATGTCATTGCGCTAAATCGATCCATCTCTCCAATGACCTTCACGTTCGCTATATCAGATTGATCGATAATTATCACATTTTCTTGTGAAGCCGACCGAAGACTTATATTGTGGGCCGGGAATGAATCGTTCATCCAGTGATAGGTTTCATTATTATAGTAAAGCACTCTTTCTTCCGCTAAAAACTGCAGGATATCTTCTAACTCTAACCCATCGAACGTATCACCTTCTCTAAATGGAAGCTCAAAAGCTGCACACTTTAAATGATCTACAAGCACAACTAAATTATCAGGGTTTATGATGGCTGTTTCTGGATTTTGTTCAAAAAAGTATCGTGGATTTTGAATAATGTATTGATCAAGTGGACTGGAGCTAGCAACCATGATAATAACTGCTTCACCTTGCCTTCTTCCAGCTCTTCCGGCCTGTTGCCATGCACTTGCAATAGTTCCAGGATATCCTGTCATAATACAAACTTGTAAACTACCTATATCTACTCCTAATTCAAGAGCGTTGGTGCTAACAACACCTAAAATTTCGCCATCCCTTAGTCCTCTTTCAATTTCCCTCCGCTGTTTTGGTAAGTATCCCCCTCTATATCCGCGTATTGATTTTTTTGCTAGTTCATTTTTTATCAATTCTTTTAAATAAGTTAAGATGATCTCAACTCGCACACGACTGCGAGCAAATACGATTGTCTGAATCTTATTTTTAAGAAATTCTCCTGCTAATCTTCTAACCTCTAAGGTTGCACTTCTTCTAATATTAAGTGGCTTATTAACAATTGGAGGGTTATAAAAAATAAAATGCTTTTTACTGGCTGGGGCACCATTTTTTGAGATGAGCTCCATATTTGCTCCAGTTAGTGTTTCCGCTAATTCTTTTGGATTAGCGATTGTTGCAGATGTGCATATAAACTGCGGGTTACTTCCATAAAATTCACAAATTCTCTTAAGTCTTCTAATGACATTTGCTACATGACTGCCAAATATTCCTCGATAAATGTGAAGCTCGTCAATGACTATATATTTTAGATTTTCAAACAGTGAAACCCATTTAGTATGATGCGGTAAAATGGCTGAATGAAGCATATCTGGGTTTGTAATGACTATATGACCTGCTTTTCTTACCCTTTGACGGATTGCCGGTGAAGTATCTCCATCGTATGTATAAGAGTTCAATTGAACTCCCATTTCTTCGATGATTTCATTAATCTCAGATTTTTGATCTTGAGCCAGTGCTTTCGTAGGAAAAAGATATAATGCCCGACTATTTTCGTCTTTCAATATGTTTTGGATGACAGGCAAGTTATAGCATAATGTTTTTCCTGAAGCAGTTGGAGTAACAGCTACAAAGTTATGACCTCCACTTGCGAGTTTATAGGCTTCACCTTGATGTGTATACAATTGTGAAATTCCTCTGTTTTCTAATGCTAATTTTAAGCGGTGATCTAGGTCAACCGGCATATCAACAAGTTCCCCTTCTTTAGGAGGAATCGAATGCCAATGAACAATTTGATCTCTAAAATCGTCATTTGTTTTTAACACATTTAAAATCGTTTCTAATGATTTTCTAAATTCCATTTTTATTCACTACCTTCTAAAGTCTGTAGCTTCACTTCTATTTTAGCGAATAAACGTTCGGAATTAAAGTGGTATTGATTTGAAATTATATTTCTAGCTGTTTGCTAATTTTCTAACTTAAAAAAGGTAAATAATTACATTTTAAATATAACGTTTCTTATTCCCTTTTCATATAATACTCTGTCATCACATGTGGTAAGGAGGAGTATTGATGAGAAAGAAAAATGAATTAAATAGGAATAATGAAAATGAACAGCCTCTAGAACAGCTGGATTTTTTCCAAATTGTTGATCATTTTTTTCGATCGGAACCATTGAAGCAATTTATGAATGAGTTTGATTCTATGTTTGAGGGAGCTTTTCCGCATAAGGCTATTCACGTAAACACTTTTGAAACAGACAATAAATGTGTTATTGATTTAAAAATTCCTCCTGTTAAAAAGGAACAGATAAAGCTTGAGCTTTATGATCAATATTTAACAATTTCTATTACAAATCGTGAGGAAATTAAAGAATATAATGAACATGCTTCAACATTTAGAAATTATACATCGTTAGATAGTCTGTCTAAAACGATTCTCCTACCATACCCTGTTAAAGAACATGAAATAAAAACTACTTATAGAAATGGTTCATTACTTGTTACAATTCCTAAGAAAACAAAGCAAATTTTAATAGAAGATGATACAAAATAAGAACAAAGTTAAGGTCTTGATGACCTTAACTATTTTTGTGTGATTTACTTCCATACTTTGGATTCTCTTCTGGTGTTTGATCCTTTGCTAAATCCTTTGCTGATGCAGTAACTTCCGCTTTACTTCCACTTTTATTTTGCTTCACCTTTATCACCTCTCTTTTATGATGACTTAATTTTTAAAAGTTTACCCAAAGAAAAACCAAAAATTTACGAGAAATTATTAGTGTTGATTAGAAACAATAAGAGTGGAGGTGTTTACAAATGACGAAAAAAAATCAACAACTACCTGATTTTAAAGAATTAAATGATCGCATTATCGCCGAAGCAACGTCTTCTCCTTCCATTGTCATTAAAACTAATTTGGATCAAGAGGATGTGTCAATAGACAATCCATATTCAAATGAGAACACAGGTAACTCTGAAGAATTTAAAAACTTTTTTAAGGAATGATGAAAATGGATTTCACATTAGGATATTTGCGAGAAGCATTATCGAACTATGACAGAAGTTCAGTATGTCATAGAATTTATCAAAAGTTGGAAAAAGGTTCGTATGAGAGTGAAAAGGACTTCGTTTTAACACTTGAGGACGATGAAGTTCAATTCCTAAACAACATCCTACCTGATGAAATAAAATATGCGTTTGACGAACAGGACTTTATACGCGGAAATCAATTAAATGAGGTTTATGAACAGTTAATATAGAAGATCACTGGAGGCCCTTATGAACAGAAACAGCAATCATTACATCAACATTAAATTCCAAACAGGTGCCATTGACCGTGAAGGTGTAAATGGTTGCCAAGTTGAAGATGTTATTAGTGTTCTTGTTGACAAGCTTAAATCGCATCAAAATGGTGAATTTGCTTGTCCAGAAAACTCGATAGCCATTTCAAATCTTCAAACAGCAAATTATGCATTAAAAGTAAGAAAAGAAAGACTGGAAAATAACCATGGAGAAACTGAAATCCATGAAACCTTTTAGCACAAAAAAATATTCTAATACAAATGTTGAAGAGGTCAAGCGTCTAAATGCTCAGTCGGGTTTATCATATAATGAAGTTAAGCAGCTTCTAGCACAGCAATATCAGAAAGAGAACAAATGAACATAAGCAGAAAAGACCCAGTTTGTTCATAAAACTGGGTCTTTTTATATTATTTAAACATAGACGTTACCCCTTTAAAAAGCCCACCCATTTGATTGACAGCATTCATCATTTGTCCGGCTGTATCCATCATTTTGTTAAAATCTAATTGTCCGTCAGATTTTTTGAATTGTGAAAGAATATTTTGAAAACCTGATGGCTGATGCTGTTTAAAATGTGGCATTGGTTTGGGATACGGAGTTGGATATGGATTATTCATATATCCTCCGCCATTCATGCTTCCTCCGTATCCACCTCCATAGGGTTGATAAGATTGTTGAAAGCCTGGTTGAAACCCTTGAAAGTAAGGATTTGCTGACGGATTTGAATATGGATTACTGCTATATGAATTTTGGTAACCAGACATTTGCTGTCCATATGGTGGAAACGTTTGAAAATACTCATTATCTCTCCTCCGAGATCTCCTATTGAAATATGGATATTGTTGTTGCATCCATGGAACCTCCTCCCAGTTATTTCATCAAAAGTTATTACATCATATGATTCAAACGCCTATAAGGTGATAATTTCTAATACTATCCATTTCATCTTGAATATTGATCCATACATGAAGAGTTACAATTTTGCTCATATTAGAAATGAGACATTAAAGGAGGTTTTGACTTTGGCTAGAGGAAAACATTTTAATCATAAAGAAAAAGGACACGAGCCGACGATTCCAAAGCATGGTCAAGAAGTGGCTGGAAAAGAAACAGAACGTGTTGGTTATGATATTGAAATCGTTGGAACTGAAACGGAGCGTCCTGTTAGTATAAAAGTTGAGGAGTAAAAGGGCTTTTAACTAATAACAAATTCATTATAAACACAAAAGGACGTCCCTATTTGGAGGCGTCCTTTCTATCCATTTGCTCGATCATTCCGTTTAAAATATATTCAACAGAATGATGAAGGTTATGAAAACGCTGCTTATTAACGTCTTTGTAAAATGATTGAAGAACAACTTGTTCAATATTCTCCATTGCTGAGTCAATTTGAGTAAGATGAATATACTTAGGTTTATATTCTGAGACCCACTTGACGGCCAAAGGCTTCCATTCATTTGCTTTATTCATAACCAGTTCAAAATTTGGTTTAACATCGTCATAAAAATATTCTTCTGTTTTTTCAGGTTTTTCGTTTAATTGTTCAAATCGCTTTTTGCATTCCTCTAAATGCTGAAGAAGTTGTTGAGAGGATATTAATAGTAGTTCCAAAGCTTTCACCTCGAACTTATCATATCAAAACTCTCAGGATAAAGCACATAAGAACTCCTTATAAATTTGTCGCAATGATAGGGAATGGATAATGCTGATATTTATCATTTTTCAAAGGTGTCTCTTGATTGGTAGGGACTTTTGACATTACATTTGATAATTGACAATCAATCTGAACCGCTTGTTTCATCAAATCTTCTTCAATATTTTTAGATAAAATCCGGTTATCCAGCTCTTGTTCCAATTTCATTAGCTCTAGTTCTAACTCCTCTAACTTCTCTTCGATCACACTTTTTTCAATGATATTTTTCAATATTCTCCCTCCTCTTAAAGCTAATATTCGCTCTCATTCTCCCATACCCTTCACACCTGACAAAACTAGTTTTCATTCGGCAAAGAAAATGAAAAAATACAGTTTTCGACAACTTCCTGTGTGTTGAATGGAAATGATGGGTTTCGTGCAAAATAATAGTAGGAGGTGCTAATAATGGCTAAAAAACCGAAAGATAAACAACAAACTGCTCAAGAAAAAGCAAACATTCCTAGTGATAAAAAACTGGATGGACCGAATCGCCCTTCAACTTAAACGATCACAGGAAACCATCATTATCAAAATTACTTAAGGTAGCAAGGACAAAAGGTCCTTGCTCTTTTTTCATCCATTTCTCCAATATTCCTGCAAAACCGTAAATAGATGAAGTTGATCCTGTTTATGCTTAAACCAATCTGTTATCTCATAGTTTTTTGGTATTTTTCTTCTCTTAAACAAATGTTTTGTATTCTGACCATGAAACCAATCCTTTCTAAATCCGTCTAATGTATGAGGGATAATGGGATAAGCGGTTCGTAATAATGGTGTTTCTCGTTTTCTTTTATCAGCAAAGTACTTTTCATAATCATATCTGGAACCTGTATGTGGAACTGTTCTAGCAAAGTTTACAAAGTGTTGATACATTCCCGAATCAAATAAAAGCCATCCTAAACGTTTTCCTAATTCAATTCGGTTTGTTAGCTTTTCAAAGTTGTAAACAGAAAATCCAAATAACTTTCCTTGTAAAGTTGGGAAAATAACTGTACTAAAATGAAAAAGATCTTGAAATTTATAGGAGGCAGATTTGAAAACTAGTCGTCTGTATGTTTCGTTCATAATAACGGGATGATGAATCACATTTTGTTCATTAATGATTAAAGCAGTCATTAATCGATCTTTTTGACGCTCTTCCCAAAAAAGCCACCATTCTTTTTCCATAAATTTCGAAACCTGAAAATGTGATAAAAGGTGAAAAAGTGGTTTGTTTATTTTCTTTGATAATTGGTAAATAAGTAATTGAGGAAAAGCATCATAAAATATTGTCCAATTTGCTCTTTCATATGTCATAAAGAGCAGACTTCTTTTTTCTTGATTTAACGCTTTCCGAAACCATCTACCCTGTAGGTCTGTCATACTCCAACCTGCATTTCTGGAAACCATGCTAGCTAAAAACGACCACTTTATCTCAGGATGTTTAAAATAAAATTCTTCATATGCTTTGGTTCTGGAAATATTATCAATATTTTTTGTTTTTGTTATTTGTAAAATTTCTGAAACTAATTTTTGTTCATCAAGATCCATATTAATATTATTTGTTTTAGACTTATTAAACATTGGTACACCTCATATTACTAGCGTATCCTAAATAGCACAAAGTACACACATTAACAAAATTGAAACTTTTTAATCATTCCTTTTCAATTTTTTTTGGTATGATAAGAAGTAGTTTTGAGGAGGAGGTAAAATATGATTTTTCGTTATCCTAACGGAAAGCCCTATCAGCCTAAGAATACAACTAAGCAAAAGCAACAGCCTTCTATCGTATATAGCAACAGAGGTATGACTCTTGAAGAAGACTTAAATGAAACGAATAAATACTATTTAGAAAACCAATTAGCTGTCATACATAAAAAACCAACACCTGTTCAGATTGTAAACGTAGATTATCCACGACGAAGTGCAGCTGTTATAAAAGAAGCGTACTTTAAACAAAGCTCAACAACTGACTATAACGGAATTTATAGAGGAAAATATATAGATTTTGAAGCGAAGGAAACGAAGAACAAGACATCTTTTCCATTACAGAATTTTCATTCTCATCAAATTGAACATATGAAAAGTGTAATAAAGCAAAATGGAATTTGCTTTGTCATTTTATCCGCTTTTAATGATTATTATTACCTTGATGCAACGCATTTGTTGGTTTTTTGGGAGCGACAGGAAAATGGTGGTCGAAAGTCAATCACTATGGAGGAAATTAAAGAAAAAGGTCATATTATTCCTATTGGATATCAAGCAAGGATTGACTATCTTAAGATTATAGATAAACTATATTTTTAAGAAACTTTAAATTTAAACATAGTTGAATTGTAGCAAGAAGCTTTTTCGAAAAGCTTAAGATGAAAGGTTGGTATTACATGACTGAACAATATAAGAGTCGTGAAGAACGAAGAAAAAAGCAGACTCAAAAAAATACGAAGAAAAAAACAAAGAAAAAGAAACCAGGACTATGGAAGAAAATTTTATTAAGTCTTTTGGCAATAGGAATTGTTGGAATGGTTGCTGGAGGAATTACTTTTGCAGTCATTGTTTCGGATGCTCCCCCACTTGATGATAAAAAATTAAAAGATTCATTTTCATCAAAAATATATGATATGAATGGGGAGGAAATTACCGAGTTTGGTCAAGTAAAAAGAACCTATGTCCCATACGATGATATACCTAAAGTACTTGAAAATGCCGTTTTAGCAACAGAGGATGCACGTTTTTATGAGCACAGTGGTGTTGATTTTATTCGTATAGGTGGCGCGTTTGTTGCAAACGTTCAAGAAGGCTTTGGTGCCGAGGGTGGTAGTACAATTACGCAACAAGTAATCAAAAACTCTTTATTAACGAGAGATAAAACTGTTACCCGTAAAGTACAAGAATTATGGCTTGCCTTTCAATTAGAGCAAAAATATTCTAAACAAGAAATTCTTGAGATGTATCTTAACAAAATATACTTTCCTGGTAATATATACGGCGTAGCTCAAGCAGCTGAATCATTCTATGGAAAAGATTTAAATAAATTAGAGCTTCATGAAGCTGCGATGATTGCTGGGATTCCACAGAGTCCGAATAACTATAATCCGAGAACAAATCCTGAAAAAGCTGAAAAACGACGTAATATTGTTTTAACCTTAATGGCAAAACACGGATTTATTACAGAAGCTGAGGCTGAGGAAGCGAAGCAGGTTCCTGTCCAATCCACTGTGATTGAACCTACAGAAAAAGCAAATCCTTATCACGCCTTTGTAGAAGAAGTAATTGAAGAAGTAAAAGAAAAAACGGATCTTGATGCTGGTTCTGCAGGTTTGGAAATCTATACAACTCTTGATCCAAAAGCACAAGATGCGGTAGAAAATGTTTTAAACGGCGATGTTATGAACTTCCCTGATGATGAGCTTCAAGCAGGGATTACTCTTCTAGATACACAAACAGGAGAAATTCGCGCAATTGGTGGCGGACGCAATCAACCAGTTGGTGGCTATAATTATGCTACAGATACAAGACGTCAGCCTGGCTCTACAATTAAGCCTGTACTTGATTATGGACCAGTTATTGAAGATAAGAAATGGTCTACTTTCCATCAAATCGTCGATGAACCATATACTTATAGTGATGGAACAAAAATTAATAACTGGGATCGCTCCTACAAAGGAAAGATGTCAATCCGTCAAGCACTAGCCGATTCAAGAAATATTCCGGCTTTAAAAGCATTACAAGAAGTTGGGTTAGATAAAGCGAAGGAATTTGCAAAAGGCCTCGGCATTCCACTTGATGAGATTTATGAGCCTTATGCAATTGGAGGATTCAGAGATGGAGTTTCCCCTCTTCAAATGGCAGGTGCTTTTAGTGCATTCGGGAATAATGGAATTTATATTGAACCACATGCTGTTAAGAAAATTGTTTTAAGTGATGGAACTGAAATCAGCTTAGAACCTGAGCCTGAGGCAGCTATGAGTGATTATACAGCATTTATGGTCACAGATATGATGAAGTCTGTTGTTGAATATGGAACTGGTAAGTCTGTTCAAATATCAGGTGTAAATATTGCTGGAAAAACTGGAACAACTAACTTTAGTGAAGATGATAAAGCAAAATATAATGTGCCTTCTGGTGCAGCAAAGGATGCTTGGTTTGTAGGGTATAATCCTAATTACACAGCAGCAGTTTGGACCGGATACAATATATCAGCAGATAGCGAAAAGGTTTATTTAGATTCTAGTGATCAAAAACTAGCAAGAGCTATGTTTAGAGAGGTCTTTTTAGAAGTTGCTAAAGGTGATACTTCTGATTTTGAACAACCTAACAGTGTTGTTCGATTAGCAGTTGAAAAAGGCTCAGATGAAGTACTAGCAAGTGAGTATACCCCTTCTAATCAGATTGCTTATGAATATTTCGTTAAAGGCTTCGAACCTAAAAAAGTCTCTAAAAAATACGAAAAACTCAATAAGCCTTCTAATTTAAACATTAACTATGACCAGGTAACAAATTCAATAAGCATAAATTGGGGTTATAATGAAGATGCATTAGATGGTGTATCCTTTGAAGTAAGACAGTCTATTGACGGAGGAGCATATGAAGTTGTTAGTCAATCATCATCTACTTCATATCAAATTGCAGATGTTACACCAGGATCTACCTATGCTTTCCAAGTAGTTGCTGTTAGTGGCAATAATCGAAGTGATGCAGCTGCCACTCAACTACAAGTACCAGAGCCAAATGTTGACGTACCTGAGCTTCCAGGAGATGACGAGGAAGATCAGAACGAGGACGACCAACAAGAAGATGAAGATTCTGGAGAAGGTAATGGGAATGGCAACGGAAAGCAAAACGGGAATGGCAATGGCAATGGCAATGGCAATGGCAATGGTAACGGAAGTGGGAATGGGAATGGTAACGGAAACGATGGTGAGACGGAAGATGACACTGATCAGGATATTGAAGGGGAACAAACCAATCCTGATGTAGAAACAACGGTACCTCCTACTGAAGATACTGGACAATAGGTTAATTGATAATTACAAAAAAGAACCGTTCATTTTGATCGGTTCTTTTCTATATAATAAAAAGGAATTATCCGTTTTACCGCGAATAATTCCTAAAGTTTACTCATTGCAAGTGCCTTAAAAAAGGATTTTTCAAGTTCTTCAAAAAGTTGTTCTAACTGGACAAAGGCATGATATTGAAATGGGTTATCTACTATAAATTGAAGTCTCTCCTCACAATTTACCGGTTTAAATTGCATTGTATTTATACGCATTGAATTAACTATAATCGTTTGAACTGATCTTCTATTCACCCAATGTAAACCCACAATAAAAAGCGATATACATTTTAAAAGTGATTTCTTTTGCGAATCACTTCTATCTCGTTTCATAAATCCTTCCTTAGCTTTTAACATCATTTGTTTCCAAACATTAAGCAAAACCGGAACAAATTCTTCCGGATTATCCCAAGGTAAATTCTCTACATGCTGTGACTGTTGTATGGAAAGCATGTCAAAATAAAAAGGTTCTTGTAGTAAAGTTTTCTTTGTATCATTTTGTAGCTCGTAAAAATGTGTTTGGTTTTGAAAAAAAGGCTTACCTCGAAAAACATCAGGTATCATATACATGTTATTTGGCATGTTTAGCCTTCCCATTTCTCATTCTTTTTTGCCCTTCTCTACATAAGTGAAGCAGTGGACAACTTTCACATTGTGGAGATTGAGCTTTACAATGGTATCTTCCGAAGAAAATTAATCGATGGTGTGTATCTGACCATTCTTCTTTTGGAACTTTTTTCATTAAGGTCTTCTCTACTTCTAATACTGAATCCTTCCATCTGCAAATGCCAAGACGTTTACTTACCCTTTCTACATGGGTATCAACAGCAATTGCAGGAACACCAAATGCAACAGACATTACAACATTTGCTGTTTTTCTACCAACTCCAGCTAACTTCGTTAACTCTGTATGATCATTTGGAACTTCTCCATTATAATGTTCGAGCAATGTTTCACAAAGCTTACGAATATTCTTAGCTTTATTTCGATATAATCCAATTGACCTGATGTCTGACTGTAATTCCTCCAGCGAGACAGCTAAGTAATCCTCAGGTTTTTTATATTTTTGAAATAAATTTTTCGTAACTTTATTTACTAAAGCATCCGTACATTGAGCAGATAATGCTACAGCTATCACTAATTCAAAAGGATTGTCATGAATTAGTTCACAATGAGCATCAGGGAACATCTCTGTCATTGTATCTAGACACTCACGGATTTGAACTTTTGTTAACATCTTCTCACCTACTATTTAACATTCATTTTTTATTTATTAGTACACTAGAACATAAGAAAAAAGAGCTAAATTTTTAGCTCTCAAGCCAATTATAAAAAGGAACTTTTCTTTGATAATTTTCTGGATTACTTTGAGTTTTTGATGGCGTAGCCTGATTTTGACGGAACTTTTTAGCATAGTTTCTTGCTTGTTCAATTGTACGAATTCCGTTCTTCTTCCACTCAAAAAGAATCCGATCAATGTATCTAAAGTTCAATTTTCCTGACATAACAGATTCTCTTAATGCCGCTTTAATAATAACAGGGTCATAATCGTCTTGATCAATCCAAATAGCTAGAGTTTCACACTCAAATGGTGATAGTGGTCGCCCGAATTCATTCTCGAAAGTTGTATATAAACTCTCATCCTCTTTTTGGCTTTGTTCCTGAGTTTTTTTCTGGCTTTCATTACTTAAATATGTGTATAACTTATCCCATAGTGGTTTAAGCGAGTAATATTCAAATAAAATTGTGTCTTGTTCACTCTCTTCAATCATTAAGAAGCCTTTTTGTATTAATGTTCTTAAAATAGACGTACATTCAGATGTTGAAATTGACATATGCTGCGATAGTTCAGTTGGAGTAGGAAATTGGTTTCCGTTCTCCTTATATTTTTTTACTTGTAGGATGAGCATAAATTCAAGTTCATTTAAGCCCAATTTTGCATAATAATTAAAAAGCATAACCGGAATGGAAACATGTCCTGCTTCTTGGAGAAAGATGAATTGTTCTTTATTCATATTCACACCCCTTACCTTAGTGTAGTATACCATGCCAAGCTACTACATTGTATAAAATAACTTCGGTTGTTTTTGCCATATAAGGGAATCAACTACTTACACTATGTTTTTGTACCTGTTGGATAAGAATAAAAAAACCGACTCAACAGAGTCAGTTTTTTTACCTTCTTATGGATAAAGTCTGTTCAATAAACGAGGGAACGGAATTGTTTCACGAACATGTTCAACTCCACTTAACCATGCTACCGTTCTCTCAAGTCCTAAGCCAAATCCAGAATGTGGTACAGAACCATACTTTCTAAGTTGTAGATACCACTCATAAGCTTGTTCATCCAATTGATGCTCTTCTAAACGTTGTTTAAGCAACTGCTCATCATGAATTCGCTCAGAACCACCAATGATCTCACCATAGCCCTCTGGTGCAATTAAATCAGCACAGAGCACAACGTCTTCTCGGCTAGGATCCGGTTGCATATAAAAAGGTTTTAAGCTTGTTGGATAATGTGTAATAAAGACAGGTTTATCAAAGCTCTCTGCAATTGCTGTTTCATGTGGAGCACCAAAATCGTCTCCCCATTTAATATCTGTAAATCCTTTATCTTGAAGAAACTTGATTGCATCATCATACGTAATTCTTGGGAAAGGCGCCTTTATTTTTTCTAATTTAGATGTATCTCTACCTAATGTAGTTAGTTCAAGTGAACAATTTTCTAAGACACTTTGGGTAATATATGATACATACGATTCTTGTACTTGAAGATTATCTTCAAATTCATAAAAAGCCATTTCAGGCTCAATCATCCAAAATTCTATAAGATGGCGGCGTGTTTTTGACTTTTCTGCTCGGAACGTAGGACCAAACGAAAATACCTTCCCTAACGCCATAGCTGCTGCTTCCATGTATAATTGGCCACTTTGAGATAAATAGGCATCCTCATCAAAGTATTTTGTATGAAATAATTCAGATGTTCCTTCCGGTGCACTTCCAGTTAAAATTGGCGGATCAACTTTAACAAAACCTTCTTTATTAAAAAACTCATATGTTGATCTAATGATTTCGTTTCTAATTTTCATTACTGCATGCTGACGTTTAGAACGAAGCCATAAATGGCGGTGATCCATTAAAAATTCAGTTCCATGCTCTTTTGGTGTTATAGGATAATCAACAGATTCAGAAATAACGCGAATATTCGTAACCCCTAATTCATAACCAAAGGGAGAACGTTCATCTACCTTAACGATTCCAGATACATAAAGAGATGTTTCTTGAGTAATAGACTTTGCATTTTGGAAAACCTCTTCTGCAACCTCAGCCTTTACTACAACTCCTTGGATAAAGCCTGTACCATCTCTTAATTGAAGAAAAGCAATCTTTCCACTTGAGCGTTTATTTGAAAGCCATGCTCCTATTGTTACTTCTTGTCCAACATATTTTCCAACTTCTGCAATTGTTGTTTTCACGTATAAATTCCCTCCATCAGCTGCGATGTCTACTTTTTATGTATTTTCTTCATCATATAATTATACGTTTTTTATAATATGGTCGCAATGTTTCCAAAATAAGCCGAAACTTTCCGATTATTTCTACACCTTTTTATTAAGATGAAGTTTTTGTTTTTAATGCCATATGTTTAATAATTTCACCATCATAAAAATTCACATAATCAAATGTATATCGATCAGATTTGTCTTTGTATTTCACTTCCCAAATAGGTATTTCTTCATCCATACCTAACCGAACACTTATGATTTCTACTGGGCTGTATTCCTTATTAACCTTTTTAAGTGCTTCATCCTTTGTAATTCCAGAAGACTGTTTTTTCACTAACATTTTATCTTCTTTATCCTTTTTGTACACCCAGACGTATACACTCTCATTTTTTGTTTTTTCTCCTGTTAATACATGATATTGTTTATCACTATTAAAAGTCTTAATTTCCGTTATAGTCGAAAGATTTGCTGATTCCATAGCTATTTTCTTCGATTGCTCATGACCATTCGTGTATTGTTCTCTTGCAGCCTGATATGTTGCTGTAAAAATCCATACAGCTGCAATAAACAAAATTGAGAAGACGGCAATGAATGTCCAAGTTTTTCTACCCATATCGTAACCCTTTCTAAGTACGGTATATAGTAAATACTGCTTTTGATTTATCTTCCTGATCAAGAGCAAGACCAAACATTAAATCATCTCTTTTTAATGTTCTGTTCAGCAAGTCAACGATTTTATATAAATCATCAGAATGATCTACAGTTACGGTTGATACAATTTCAATTTTACTTTCCATAGCTTTTTTCCTCCCACTTAAAAACAAATATTGTAACTTATATGTCTGCCTAGTCTGGATACAATAACATTACAACAACATCTATTTGTTGTAACCACGATTTATTATAACAGGTGTCATTAAGTAACGTGAAAATAAATTTCTCCTAGCTCACACCAAATCTTCGTGGCTGATTCAGTATAATCAGCCACCCTTTTTGTTACTAATCCAATCATCAATAGAATGTGTAAGATGATGCATTGGTTTTGACACTATATCGATAGATGGAATTGACGCTAAAAAATCTTTTCCATATCTTGACGTAATAATGCGATTGTCTAATACAAACAGAATACCACGATCATCTTCATGCCTAATTAAGCGCCCGAACCCCTGTTTAAATCTTAGGATAGCCTCTGGAAGTGAATAATCGTAAAATGAGTTCGCACCCTGTTCTTCCATGTATTCACTTGTGGCAGCCACGATAGGGTCATCCGGAGAAGCAAATGGAAGTCGAACAATCATAAGAGCCTTTAGGTCTTCTCCTGGGAAATCAACGCCTTCCCAAAAGCTGCTTGTCCCCAACAAAATGGCCTTATCAAATTGTTTGAAATTTTTCGTAAGTCTAGATCTACTTCCACTTCCTGTTCCTTGCCCCATTATGGCAAAATCCTCTAATGTCACATCTTCTTTAACAATTTGATACGTTTTTCTCAACATTTCATAAGAAGTAAATAAAACGAGCATTTTTCCATTTGAAATTTGAGCTACGGTCCCAATATGTGCTGCAATCGCCTCTGAGTATTCTTCGATAGAAACCTCATTTACTACAGGCATATCAGTTGGTACAAACAATTTCACTTGTTTTTCATAGTCAAACGATGAATCTAATACAACCTGCTTCGGGAAAAAATCAGCTAGTCCAATATTATGAATGAAATAGGAGAAAGATTTTTTTACTGTTAAAGTGGCAGAAGTAAGCACTGCACTTTGTACGTGAGCAAAGAACTTATCTGCTAAGTATTCAGAAACCTGTACAGGTTGAGCGTAAATATAAACGGCATTTTTAGCACCTTTTGACTCAATTTCAATCCATTTAACAATCGAATCATATTCCTCAAAAAATAAGAATTCAATATTTTTCTTATACACATTCATTTTTACGATTACTTTTCTCATGTTTTCAATCGTTAGCTTCTCTGTAATCGATAATTCATTTGTTGAAATTTTATCAAATTTTGCAAGTTCTGTTTCCATTAACTTCAAAAGATCATGGATCATAAATTGAATTCTGTTTGCCAACTCTAGGATTGAGTTCCATGTTCGATTATTCTCTTTTTCAGATTGAAGTCGATAGGAGGTACGATTTAAAAAGGAATCTTTTTTTCTTTTTAGAACATAGGCGTGAAGACCTGAAAAAAATTGTTGTGTTTCTTCTTGTAGCTCCATTAAGATCTTCTCTAGTTTTTGTGAAAAAGTAGAGCTTTCAAGATGAAACTTTTGCTGACATTGAATAAATTTCTTTAAAAGGCCATTTGTATGCAAAAAACCTAGTGAGTTCATCATGTAGTTAAGCTCTAAATAGTGTAATTTTATACCAAGTTGTTCAGTAGCAACATGCTGAAAATGGTGTGCTTCATCAACTATGACTTCCTGATAATCAGGCAAGATTTTTTGTTCTCTCTCAACATCAGATAAAAGCATAGCATGATTAGTTATGATAATATTCGCTTCTGATGCTTTTTTCCTTGCTTTTTGATAGAAACATATCGAGGAAAACGGGTTATTATGAAAGGAAGAATTATCTACATGGAGATTCTCCCATAAAGTCCTTCCCCCAGATGGAAGGTTTAACTCGTCTACATCACCAGTTTCTGTTTGTGTTAACCAAATCAATATTTGGGCCTTCGCCAATATAAAGTCATAATTATCATCTAAGTCTTTTAGTGATTGTTCAAACTTCTGCAAACATAAATAATGGCGCTGCCCTTTTAAAATCGTTGCTGTAAAAGGAAACGGTAAAACCTTCTGTAAAAAAGGAATTTCTTTTTCAAGTATTTGAGTTTGTAAATGATTCGTATGTGTGCTGACGATTAACGGTCTTTTCTCTTTTATTGAGTGTATTAAAGCTGGTACAAGATATCCAATTGTTTTTCCACTTCCGGTACCAGCTTCAATCATACTGTGCTGATGAGTAGAAAATGCGTCCAACACTTCATTCATCATTTTTAGCTGCCCTGATCGTACATGATAGGTTGGTAATACTTTTGTAATGCTTTCCCGTCCATTCATAAAAATATTAAGTATGGTATCGGGCTCTAATTCAACGCTTTTCCCCTCAGGCTCTATCGTGTCATTTTGCTTTTTGATTGCAAGTGTACGAACAATTTCTACGTCAGGATTTCCTTGTTCCCTTAACGTTATAAGTTTCTTAGATAGTAATTCTTCAAGTATTTCCTCTGCATCACTTATAAAAGAGCCTGCCAGTTTTATTAGCTGTTGTAGAGTGATAATTGGTAAGTCATTTAACTTTTTAAAAATATGTAGTAATAATAAAGCTGTTGCTTCTGCATCACTATCAGCTCGATGTGGATTAACATGAAGCATATTAAATTCGTCACTTAAATCGGATAATTTATAGCTTTTTTCAGTCGGGAAAGCCATTCTCGTTAATTCCACTGTATCTAGAATTGGCCCTGAAAAATAATAACCATAACTTTTAAACTCCTCTTGTAAAAAAGACAAATCAAAATAGACGTTATGAGCGACAAAAAAAGCATCCGTTAACATGTTATGTAGTTCTTCGGCAATTTCACCAAACGTAGGAGCATCTTCCACCATATGATTTGAAATTCCTGTTAGCTGTTCAATAAAAGGTGGTATTTCTTGCATAGGATTAACAAAGCTCATATATCGATCAACAATTTCCCCATTCTCAATTGTCACAGCAGCAACTTGAATGATTTTGTCCCCTTTTTTGGGTGAATTACCAGTTGTTTCTATATCGATCACAACATAACGTTGTTCTTTCATAAATAACACCTCAATTTATTTCAAAAACGAAAAACTGTTTTATTCATACTCTTTGCTGACTATTAGTTTACCCCAATACGTGTAAGTTTTAAATAACTTTACAATATACTAGGCTAATACCATTCATTTTTTCACACTATTCCGTAGAGTAAGATGTGTATGTTACAATATTTACACTTTCCAAAAAGTATGAGTTACTGGAATCAATTTCAAAATGTATAATTTGTTACCAAAAAACGTATAAATTTCACATCTAATAATGTTTTTATCCGTGTACTGTTTATTAACATGTTCAAGGTGAGGAAAAATGTTCGTTTTTTGATTTAAGAGTCATAATTATGAAATTAACTCACTTAAAAGAAAATAAAAAAGACCTACTCTATAATGACTCCTCTCATGGAAAAAGCGGAAATATTGAAAGTCATTTTGAGTCAGGTCTTATTTGTTTTATTATAAAATTGTTGCAGCTGGTTCTTGACCTAAAATTTCTACAATTTTATTATTTTCATCCATAATAGCAATTTTTGGTTGGTGAGTAGATAGTTTCTCTTCTTGTACCATTGTATAAGTAAGAATGATGACTACGTCTCCTTCTTGAACAAGCCTTGCAGCAGCACCATTTAAACATACAACCCCACTGCCTCTTTTACCCGGAATAATATAGGTCTCAAATCGTGCGCCGTTGTTATTATTAACAATTTGTACTTTTTCATTTGCAACCATACCGACAGCATCGATAATGTCTTCGTCTATAGTAATACTACCAACGTAATTCAAATTAGCCTCTGTTACACGAGCACGATGTATTTTAGCATTCAACATTGTACGAAACATTTGGCTCTCCCTCTTTTCATCTATATATCTTTATTTTTAACACTCTAACTGAGCTATTTTTTCATGCAATTAAACTTCAATCGTTATATTATCAATTAGTCTTGCATTTGTAAACTTCACAGCGACAGCAAGGATGATCTTTCCATGAAGCACCTCAATTTCCTCTAATTTTGGATAGCTCAGAATTTCAACATAATCAATCGTTCCTGATGTATTAGTTGTAATGATGGCGGAAACAAGGTCTATTACTTTTTGTTTATTTCGTTCCCCAGTTAGGATGAAGTCCTTTGCTTGGCTTAAGCTTTTATATAAAGCTGTTGCTTCTTTTCTTTCACGATCATTTAAGTTAACATTTCGTGAGCTTTTTGCTAATCCGTCTTCTTCCCTTATTGTTGGAACTGCCACTAAATCCATTGGAAAATTAAATTCACTAATTAACCCGTCAATAACCGCTACTTGTTGGGCATCCTTCATTCCAAAATAAGCCCTGTCAGGTTGAACCATATTAAATAATTTCGTTAGGACTGTTGCAACTCCATCAAAGTGTCCTTTTCTTGATCTTCCACATAATACATCTATCCTTTTTTTAACAATGACTGTATATGCAGGTTCATCTGGATACATCTCATTCACAGGCGGAGTAAATATAAGATCAACCCCTGCCTGCTCTGCTAGTTTCTGATCTCTTTCTGCATTTCTTGGGTACGAATCAAAATCTTCATTTGGGCCAAATTGAAGAGGATTAACAAATATACTTAATACGACAACATCATTCTCTTTTCTTGCTTCTTCTAAAAGCTTTAAGTGACCTTCGTGTAGATAACCCATTGTTGGTACAAACCCGATTGTTAGGTTTTCTTGTTTAAATGAACGAATTTCTTTTCTTAGTTCCTGGATTGTACTAACAATGTTCATTTCTTTAATCCTCCATATAAGCTGTGTAGCTCTTCCTCCTTCATGTTAAAGGAGTGTTTCTCCTCTGGAAAGCTTCTACTTTTCACTTCTGCAACATATTGCGAAATTGCAGATATTGTTGTTTCTGCTATAGAGGCATACTGTTTTACAAATTTCGGAACATAACCTGAACCGTAACCTACTAAATCATGATAAACTAACACTTGACCGTCAGTTTGACGGCCTGCACCAATACCAATTGTTGGTATTGAAAGTAACCTTGTTATCTCAAGCGCTAACTGCTGTGGAACACATTCTAAAACTAGAGCTATTGCCCCTGCAGCTTGACATTTTTTAGCATCTTCAATTAGCTTTCGAGCTGCCTCTGCATCTTTTCCTTGTACTTTGTATCCACCTAATACATTAACTGACTGAGGTGTCAACCCAAGATGAGCAACAACTGGTATTCCACCAAAAGTAAGCGCTTCAATTATAGGAGTAACACCATCTGCACCCTCCACCTTAACAGCATCTGCTCCACCTTCCTGCATAATTCTTACAGCATTTTTTAAAGATTCGTCTTTAGAAAGGTGATAAGACATAAACGGCATATCTGTTACGACAAATGTGTCTTTTGCTCCTCGTTTTACTGCTTTCGTATGATGAATCATATCGTTAACAGTAACAGGTATTGTGGAGTCATACCCTAACACAACCATTCCTAATGAATCCCCAACAAGAATCATATCAACTCCGGCGATCTCGGCTTGTTTGGCACTTGGAAAATCGTAAGCTGTCAGCATTGTGATTGGTTCACTTTTTTCTTTCATTTTCATAAAATCTTGTCTTGTTTTCATAATTTCCCCTCCAGATTTAGCATGTAAATCCATTCTTGTATAGGAACAACATTGGATTACTTATGATAAATGGGTAGTTCATAATGAGAAAAGCATGGTAGGAGAGAGAATGAATTATCCGATTTTAAATTTATCATGATTGCTTACCTCAATCATTAAACATAAAAAATCCTTCTTATCGACAAAGATAGAAGGATTGTAGACTATTCGTTCGGTTTCATCCCTCTGTCCTAGTCCTTCTTGGATCAAGGCAGATAATTTTCAAAAATTTCATTTGACCTTATTATTACTATTTACATTAATAAAGGTCTTCAACAAACTTTTCTTTATCACAAGGTGTAGTTCATAAGATACTACCCAAAAAAAGTATAGCAGAAAATTTTACTAATTACTATCGTTATCTATCATAGCAAATCACACAGTCACCCATTATTTCAACTCAATATCAGCTGAATAAATTTCTTTAATACTTCCATCGCTAGTCTCAATTAGTAGAACGCCGTTATGATCAATACCAATTGCCTTTCCTTCTACTGATCCATTAAGAGTTCTAGCCACCATTTTCTTATTCAAACTAATGGCATAGCCCTCCCACAACAGTTTAATTGGAAGAAAGCCCTGTGAAAGGTATAACGAATATAGCCCTTCAAATTTCAATAATATCGTTTGAATAAATAGAGCTCTTTCCCAATGCTTTCCTGTTTCAATTCCTATTGATGTGGCAATTTGCTGTAGTTCCTCAGGAAAGTCTTCAACCTTTTGATTCACATTAATACCCGTTCCAATAATTACGGAGTGAACTTGATCTGCCTCCGCTTGCAGCTCAGTTAAAATCCCCACAACCTTTTTCCCGTTAATTAATATATCATTAGGCCATTTAATATCCGGCTTAACTGGAGTTAGTTCTTCAATTGCTTGAACGATAGCTACAGCTGTTAAAAGAGTTAGTTGCGGGGTAGAATGAACAGGAATGTTTGGTCTAATAATCAAACTCATCCAAATACCTGTACCACTTGGAGAATACCATTCTCTAGCCATACGGCCTCTTCCATTTGTTTGTTGATCAGCAACAACAATAGTCCCTTCCGGAGCTCCATTACCTGCCAATGTTTGAGCAATCTTCTGTGTTGATGTAACAGTTTCTTCAAAATGAACGTGACGCCCTAATGTTTTTGTCTTTAATCCAATTTGAATTTCATTGCTACTTATTTTGTTCGGTTTTTTTGTGATGCGATATCCTAAGCGCCTTACAGCTTCTAACTCATATCCATCTTTTCTTAACTCTTCTATATGTTTCCAAACAGCTGTTCTTGAACAACCAATATATTCACTTATTTTTTGACCAGATACGAATTCTCCCTCTGCATTTGAAAAGGCTTCTAGTAATTTTGTTCGAAGTTCTGATTGCACTTTAATACCCACTCCTTTATTGCTGACCTTTCATTTTCTAATTTATCTAGTATAATTTCTTTTTCTATTTCTGAAATAAGTTTTGCTACCCAAGGACCTGGTTTCTTTTTCATGATTTTAATTAATTCATGTCCTGTAATATCTAATTGACTCTTATTATGAATAGGCAGCCTATGGAGTGAGTCTTTGACAGCATTAATATTTTCGTTTACCATATTCGGGTCATCTATAACAGAGCGAATACGTTCAACAGAAAGTGCACAGTCAGATCCAGCTTCATACAATAATAAGCTTGTCCATGATTTCTCTTGTTGAAGTAACATTAGAAATCTTATATTTTTTTCAACTATCTTGATCAGCTTAACCGGGAGTTTCCATTTTCTTAAGTATTTCTCTACTGAGGGAGGTTCGACCTTATATGTAATCATTGTCCATAAGTCTTCTCTTGTCGTAAGAAGGTCTAACTGAAAAGATGCTAAAATTTCTAACTGATGCTCTTTTTCAGCCATACCAGGCAAATAGTTATTCACCTGACAATCAATTAGTGTCTGAATGGCAGCTTTATAATAAGCACCTTGAAAAAGCTTTTCAATTTCTACTGTTTTTCTTTCTACTGAGATTGCATTTAATAGATGAACAAGCTCTTTTAAGGCTTCTTTTGTCTCTGGACATAAGGTGAACCCCAATTGACTAACAAAACGAACTGCTCTAAGCATTCGAAGTGCGTCTTCTGAAAATCTTTCTGACGGAGAATCAACGGTCATAATTACTTTTTCTTTTAAGTGCTGCCTTCCATCAAAATAGTCATAAATAGTGCCCTCAATATCCATTGCCATCGCGTTGATGGTAAAATCCCTGCGTCTTAAATCTTCTTTTAATGAAGATATAAATGAAACAGATTTTGGTCTACGAAAATCATCATAGCCTGTTTCAGCTCTATAAGTAGTGACCTCAAATGATTTATTATTATGTAGCACGATAATCGTTCCATGTTCTGCCCCAACATCAACCGTTTTAGAGAAAATTTGTTTGATTTCATCAGGTTTAGCTGAGGTTGCAATGTCAATATCTCCAATTTGTCTTTTTAGCAAGTAATCACGAACAGCTCCACCAACATAAAATGCCTCAAAGTCTGAGTTATGTAATTTTTCTAGTATGGGTTTTGCTTCATAAAATGGGGTCTCCACTTTTTACACCTTCATTTAATAGTTCATAGTAAATTGATTCGTATTGTGAAACAATCTTATCTGAATGAAATAATTGTGTGGCACTATTCTTTGCGTTTTCTGACATAGACTTATGTAGTTCACTATTTGATAAAAGATGTATAGCATGAAAAGCAACTGTATCAATGTCACCTACTTCACAGATGTATCCTGTTTCGCCTTCTTTAATCACTTCAGGAATTCCTCCAGCATTTGTTCCAATACTAGGAACACCACATGCCATTGCTTCAAGTAAAACCAAACCAAAGCTTTCCTTTTCAGAAAGTAATAAGATAAGATCACTAATTGAATATAAGTCTTCCAAGCTATCTTGTTTTCCCAAGAAAAGAACTTCTCCAGATAACCCCAATTCCCTCACTAGCCTACTTACAAAAGACATTTCTGGGCCATCACCAACAAGAAGAAGCTTTGCTTTTACTTTTCTTTGGATTTTCTGGAAAGAATAAATCACATCTTGAACACGCTTCACCTTTCTGAAGTTTGAAACATGAATAATGACTTTCTCTTCCTCTAGGATCCCATACTCTTCCTTTAGATAAGCGGCATCCTTCTTATAATAAACACGATCATCGATAAAGTTGTACACTGTTTCTATTTCTTTCTTAGGTTGAAGTAGTTCATAGGTTTGTTGAACGAGTGCATTAGATACAGCTGTCACTCTGTCTGATGACTCAATTCCAAAGCGAATCATATCTGCAAGCGATTGATCATAGCCTAATACAGTAATATCTGTACCATGAAGTGTAGTAACTATTTTCAAATCTTTTTTAACCATTTGCTTAGCTAAGTAAGCACAAATTGCATGTGGTATTGCATAATGCACATGTAATATATCGAGATCTTCACGGTTTGCAACTTCAGCCATTTTACTTGCCAGCGCTAAGTCGTATGGAGGGTATTTAAATACCGAATATTGATTTACTTCCACCTCGTGAAACGTGATATTGCAATACACCTTATTTAACCGAAATGGTAAGCTTGAGGTGATAAAGTGAATTTCATGACCTCTTTCAGCTAAGAGCTTTCCAAGCTCGGTAGCAACAACTCCAGAGCCTCCAACAGAAGGGTAACAAGTAATTCCTATTTTTAATTTTTGTTTCATTCGTTATCACCTATTAAATCCTTTGAAAGCAAGATTGGTTTTTTCGTCATAAATCCTTCTGCGTACATTACACCAACCTCTTTTCCATATAATCTTTCTCTACTTTCAACAGCTTCTATATAGCCATTTGTAAGGGGTGTTTCTGTTGAACCTTGAGCTTTTTCAAACTGACTGGAATATGCTTTTAAGCTTTCTATTTTTTGTTCAATTGTTTCTGATATGTTAATAACAAAATCTGGTTTATGAAATCCATTGATCATATAAAAATAGAGATTCTTTACTCGATGAGACGACTGTCCTAAAAGATCTTGATAATTTTTAATTCCCGCTGAAAAAACCGCCTCTTCAACTAGCCTAGAGCAATGTGCATGGTCCGGGTGACGATCATCAAAATATGGGGCAAAAACAACTTTTGGCTCATATTTTCTAATAATCGTTACAATCTCTTTAATAGAGGAATCCAGCATATATAAACCCCTATCAGGAAGTGACAACTGAATTCTCTCTGATAGTCCGATAATATCTCCAGCTCTTTTTGCTTCTTCTTGGCGAATGGCTATAGTACCATTGGAAGATAATTCCGCTTTAGTCAGATCACAGATTCCAATTTTTAAGCCAGCTTTGGCATACTTAGCAATTGTACCACCCATACCTATCTCGACATCATCAGGATGAGCACCAATTGCAAGAATATCTAGTCTATTACTCATTTTCTTCTCCCTATTCATATCTAAAGGAATGATTATTTTTCAAATCATTCCGGTTATTTGAATTACTTTTTATCATGAATGACATTACGCCATTGAAAATCCCCACGATCTAAACCTCGTACTAATATTTCGGCTGTCCCCATATTTGTTGCTAGTGGAATCGAATATACATCACAAAGACGAATTAGTGCTGTAATATCCGGCTCATGAGGTTGTGCAGTTAAAGGATCTCGAAAGAAAATAACCATATCCATTTCATTTTTTGCAATTAATGCACCAATTTCCTGATCTCCTCCAAGCGGACCAGACTGAAAACGGTGAATAGATAAACCAGTAGCCTCCTGAATGCGGAGACCTGTAGTACCTGTTGCAAACAATTCATGATCTTTAAAAATCGGTTGATATGCCATAACAAATTGTACAAGATCTGTTTTCTTTTTATCGTGAGCAATTAGCGCAATTTTCATTTATATTTCCCCTTTTACTCAATAATATTTTCTAGTCCATACACTAGCAGATCGATTTTCATCACATTTTCAACTGCTAATTTTACACCAGACATAAATGAAGCCCGATTATATGAGTCATGACGAATTTTCAGCGTTTGTCCGTCCCCTCCAAATAAAACCTCTTGATGGGCAATTAATCCTGGAAGACGAACGCTATGTAGACGAATACCATTTAAATTAGCTCCACGAGCTCCTGCAAGAATTTCCTTTTCATCTGGATGTCCTTGTTGCTTCTCCTGACGTACAGCTGAGATCATTTCTGCAGTTTTGATGCCTGTCCCGGAAGGAGCATCTAACTTTTGATCATGATGTTGTTCAATAATTTCAACATCTAGAAAATATTTTGCCGCAATCTGTGAAAATTTCATCATCAAAATAGCTCCAATGGCAAAATTAGGAGCTATAATTGCACCTATCCCTTTTTCTTCTGTTAATTGTTGTAGTTCATTTAGATCATTTTCAGAAAAACCTGTCGTACCTACAACTGGTCTAACACCATTCTGTAATGCTTTTTTTGTATGTACTTTCCCAATCTCAGGTGTTGTCAAATCAATGAGTACATCGGGGTTTGTCTCAAAAAAGCATTTATCAATGTCTGTATAAATTGGTACATCAGCATTGAAACCTTCAAGCTCACTAAGTCTCATACCTTCATACTTATGGTCCACAACACCCACTAGCTGAAAATGTTCAGTTTCTTCAACAAGTTTTACAGCCTCGCTCCCCATTCTCCCACGAGCACCTGCAATAACAATTTTTATTTCTGACATATTTAAATCTCCTTTATTTTTCTTTTCTTGTCCATCGATTTTTATCTCTAGTATTGAATTTGTTCATCACCATATCATGAGCTTCTTCTAAATCTATATTTAATGAATTTGCTAGACAAATAAGAACAAACAAAACATCTCCGATTTCCTCTTCGATCTTTTTCTCTTCCTCGGTTGTCTTTTTAGGTTTTTCACCATAATTATGGTTAATTTCCCTAGCAAGTTCACCTACTTCTTCTGTAATCCGAGCCATCATGGCTAATGGTGAAAAATATCCTTCTTTAAATTGACCAATGTAATCGTCAACATCCTTTTGAAGGACCTTCATTGTTTTATGTTCCATTTTATTCACCTCATCTTTACTATTCAATGTTAGCTAATACAAAATAAATTTACAATTATTTCGTCACGTTTTTATCAAAATTTGCACCTTGACATTCTATCAACTATAATATTAACGCTAAGAATGAATTATAGAGGTGAAACATGTTACATGATTTAAGATTAAAGAATATTATTTTTATACTAATTGGTTCGGGTATTTTTGGATTTGGTCTTGTTCATTTTAATATTCAAAACAATTTAGCAGAAGGTGGATTTACAGGGATTACACTTTTGCTTTACTTTCTATTTAATTTTGATCCATCCATTTCTAACTTAATTCTAAATATACCATTATTTATTATAGGTTGGCGTGTTTTAGGTAAAACATCTTTTATCTACACGGTTATCGGAACAGTCAGTTTGTCCGTTTTTTTATGGATTTTTCAACGCTTTCAAATTAATATGCCTTTAAATGACGATTTAACTCTTGCGGCCCTATTTGCTGGAGTTTCCCTTGGTATTGGTTTAGGTACGATATTTCGGTATGGAGGAACAACTGGTGGAGTAGATATCATTGCCAGATTAGCTCATCGTTATATAGGATGGAGTATGGGTAAAACAATGTTTTTATTTGACCTTTGTGTAATCACCATTTCCTGGATTGCTTATCTATCTTATAAGGAGGCAATGTACACACTTGTGGCTGTATTTGTAGGTGCACGTGTAATAGATTTTATGCAAGAAGGAGCATATGCTGCAAAAGGTGCTACAATTATCTCAAATTACCCTGACGAAATTTCTTCTAGAATTATGAAGGAAATGGATCGTGGGGTAACAATATTGAAAGGACAAGGTTCTTTCTCAAAGCAAGATCGAAATGTTCTTTATTGTGTTGTAGGCAAAAACGAAATTGTCCGATTAAAAAATGTTATTACTTCCGTTGATCCTCATGCCTTTGTCGCCGTAAGTGATGTTCATGATGTTTTAGGTGAAGGATTTACATTAGATGAAAATAAAAAGCCGATTTCAAGATAGATTTAATAGACAAGAAGAGCGTAGAAACTCCTACGCTCTTCTTTTTTTATTGCTTCTCTTTTTCACGTTTTGGTTGCTTCGCTTTCTCACCTCGGTACTTTTTCCAGCCAGAATATGATAGGGCTAATAAAATGACACTTCCTGTTGATATCATAACCCAAAGTAAGGACGGATCTGCTTCATCTTCTTTCACTCTATCAAAAATAGCTTTTAACTCTTCCTCCATTACAGTGAGTTGCTTCACCCTACTTGTAACTGGTATTTCATGAAATAACCGATCCTCAACTACCGATATATGGGCATCCATACGCTTAATTCGTTGAAAGTCTAGATCAACTTGGATGCTTGGATAAATTACCTCATAAAGAGATAAGAACTCGTTAAAATCATGTTGAAATGACTCCTTATCACCTTGTTCAACATCACTTTTCATTTGTGAAAAAGTTTCCATGATTGATGTTTCCATTGAACCCCATAATGGTTGATGCTCTGAAACCATCGCATCAACTACTAAACGAAATTTGGTTAATGATCTGACTTTCTCAATCGTACTTACTTTTTCGTTTAACAATAGATCTTGAGCCGTTTTTTGTGTATTAGTTATGGTACGGTAATGGTCTAAAGAAATAACATTTCGATCAATAGGTATTTCTTCGAATTTAACAGTAAAATAATTAAGTAATTGGGCAGACTCTTCAAAGCGCTCTTGCTTAGCTAGTTGTAGGGCCGTATCGGAAATTTTATTTAAAGACTTCCAATCATATGTTTCCGCTGCAAATGCTGGTTTTATATGAAACAGCAACATACCAATAATAATAGTGAGTAATAATTTCTTCATCCTTGTCCCCCCTAGAACTTCTATTAAAAATCGTATGACAGTGTGGACAAGGATAGACCTATTTTTTACTTGTTTTTATAAACCCTAGTTATTGATTATTGCTAGTTTGATGATTTTTTTTGAGGACTCACCGCCATCCCCACGGACAACGAAGCGCCTAGAACGAAATCAACAGCCAACCTTCCTCAAACCAAAATAAAAAGACTCTAGACAAGCTCCGATGTTGTATCGAAGTTTGTCTACAGTCTTAGCCTGGCTATATGAGTATTACTCCTTACAATTGAAGTTTTCTTGAAGTTTTTCTTATAACAAAATAATAGCCTAGGAAAATAGAAATTAAACTTAGCCAGAATGTCATATAACCAATTTGATTGATATAATCCATTAACGTGCTGTACCGTGGCATCATCCCAAACACATAATCAATTACATCATTATGTAAAGTCCATATCGCGGCAACAATTAAGTGCCAAGCTTTAAAACGATAGTATGGAGCATAAAGTAAACCTTGAATTGCCATACCAAAGTGAGAAGCAATTAACATATATCCTTCCCACGGAAGTGAGCCATTTACTATCAGAACAAGAAGGTTCATAATAACAGCCCAGATACCATATTTAAATAATGTAACAATAGCCAAGGCTTCAATCAAGGGTAGATTTTTCTTCATTATAAAAGCTGCCACAACGATTAAAAAGAATAGGCTTGCTGTTGGACTATCCGGAACGAATATGTAGAAATGGGCAGGAGTATCTGCTAATTGATACCTATACCAATAATATCCATAAACTGTCCCGAAAAAATTAATAAGTACCATTATGAAAATAATCGGCTTTTGACCTAATAAATATTGAAACCATTTCATTTTTCACACACCAGACTTATTAGATTTCGATAGCTAGTATAGATCGTTTTTTTAATAATATAACACAATAAAGCTCTCAACAAAAAAAGCTGACATAAGTCAGCTTTTTACTTAGATGTAACACCAGAAATAAATTCTGATAATACTTTTAATTCTTCGTCAGTACCTTTAAAGACTCCAGCAGGCATGCTACCTTGACCATTTTTAGCAATATCAGCTATAGCATCCGGTTCTAATCCGTTATCAACAAGAGCCTTACCTGCAGCTCCACCTTCTAGATTATCACCATGACATGAAATACAGCCTTGCTCTTGGTAAATAGCATATCCTTCAGATTCTTTATCAATTTCTGCTTCAGCTTTAATTTTCCCTTGTTCAGCTGCTGCTTCCCAGTCATGTGTAACAACAGATTCCCAAGTAAGGAAAAACGTTGCTGCAATACCAAGAATCATCATACCTACTGCAACAGGACGCTTTGCAGGACGACGCTCAGGACCACGATCTAAAAATGGTGCCAGCATTAATCCACCAAAAGCAAGTCCTGGAATAACAATTGCCCCAATAACTGTGTATGGACCAGATGCAAAAGAGTATTTTAATAATTGGTATAAGAATAAGAAGTACCAGTCTGGTAATGGAATATAACCTGAATCAGTAGGATCTGCAACACGCTCAAGTGGTGATGGATGCGCTACTGTTAAACATAAAAAACCGATTAAGAAAACAGCACCTACTAACCACTCCTTAAGAAGGAAGTTTGGCCAGAATGCCTCTGTTTTCCCAGGATATTCAGAATAATCCTTCGGAATGTTTGGTTTTCTCTCAGCTGAAATACGAGAGTCACCAACAAATTTCATACCTTTTCCGCGATGCATGATTTCCCCTCCTTACTAAGGTGGTTTCCCGTTAACGTTACAAAAAGATTCTAATCAGTAAATCTTATAGAGGACCAGAAATACCTTGTTTACGTATCATTACAAAGTGTGCTGCCATTAAACCAAATAGAGCAGCCGGTAAGAAAAAGACGTGGATTGCAAAGAAACGAGTAAGTGTTTGAGCACCTACAATTTCCGGATGTCCAGAAAGCAATGTCTTAACCGTTGGTCCGATAAGTGGTACTGATTCTGCAATTTGCAGTGTAACTTTTGTTGCAAATAGAGCTTTCATATCCCAAGGTAATAAATAACCTGTTAAACCAAGACCAAGCATAACAAAGAAGATAAGTACGCCTACTACCCAGTTTAATTCACGTGGTTTTTTATAAGCACCTTGGAAAAAGACACGTAGTGTATGTAGGAACATCATAACGATAACAAGACTAGCTCCCCAGTGATGCATACCACGTACAATTTGTCCGAATGCTACTTCGTTTTGTAAATAGAATACAGATTCCCAAGCATTTTTAATATCCGGAACATAGTACATTGTTAGGAACATACCAGATAAAACTTGGATAACTGTAACAAAGAATGTTAATCCGCCGAAGCAATATACAAAGGCAGAAAAGTGGTGTGCAGGGTTTACGTGTTCAGGAACTTCATGGTCAGCAATATCGCGCCACATAGGCGTAATATCTAAACGTTCGTCAACCCAATCATAAATTTTGTTAAGCAATTGATTACGCCTCCCCTCGTGGTTTTGCTTTACCTAAGAATAAATAGCCATCTTTTACTTCAGATACGTAGACATCAAGTGGTGCAAGAGGCGGTGTTCCTGGAACATTTGTGCCATCTTTTTCATATAGCCCGTAGTGACACGGACAGAAAAATTTGTTCGGATTTGAAGGATCATTGTTCCAACCGACGGTACAGCCTAAATGCTTACAGATTGGTGATAAAGCCGTAATTTTGTCACCTTCTTTAAAAACCCAAGCTGATTTTGTTTCTTCTGATTCGTACCAAGCATCTTTTTGTTTGATTTTAAAGTCAAAGCGTTGAGGTTCTTCCGTTATTTCGTCAACCTTTACAACTTGAACTAGGTCTGTTTCCTCTGCTGGTCGGAGCACAGGGTCAAGTGCGAAGCGAACCATTGGCATAAGCATACCTGCAGCCATGAAACCGCCTACACCAGTAAGCGTGTAGTTTAAGAATTGACGTCTAGAAACTCGATGTTTTTTCTCGCTCATCATTTTCCCCCCTCTATCTTAAGCTCTGTCCGGTACGGACATACGGAAATAACATATAAAACTAGGACATACTCATGATATATCAATCTTCTCATGAGGTCAATAAAATCCTGATTTCTAATCCTGGAAATGAAAAGGTTTTTATGATTTATTCCAAGATTGTAATAAAATGTTCAAAATTTGTTCGATTTGGTCTTGTAAGAGCTTCCTTTTTAACTGATCATCCATATGTTCCAACGGCATAGAAGGGAGCCAAATAAGTTGTCCATTTTGATCGGCCCCTCCGCTATCTTTTAATTTTTCATCGCTAGTTAGGAAAATGACATGTTTAAATTCCTTTTGTAACTCCTCTGCCCACTTCGATAAGTCATCAGCAACGGTAGATGCGTTTTGCAGATATGAAAAACTAGGAAAGAGAAACACTCTGCCTTTTAATTGTCTCTCTAATTCAGTACTAACAAGACTAATAAATTCTCCCTTAGATACGGTGTGTTTAAAATCTGAATCTACTGAAACTGATATTAAAGGAATAATGGCCGTATCAATATACTCTTTTGATTGATTATATAAATCTACATCACTTGAATTCCACTTCAATTCATTCAACTCCCTACAATATTCTTTTACTATGTACATATTATAATGCTTATATAATAAATTGTTAAATATTGAATTAGCTCAAGAAAAAAACCCTCTTCTAGAGAGGGCCTGTATTTGTACAAACTACTTGCTGTTTAATTGATTTAATTGATGAGTTAACTTTTGAAAGCTCTCTTTGTCTTGTCGATCCAAAGCCTCATCAATTAATTTTAGAAGCTTTTCTTTTTGAAAGCTCTGAATAGAATGTTCAAGAACTTTTTCTGCAATTTCCCGGTCTTTTTCATTTTCATTTAAATGCTCAGGCATATAAGGATTTGACTCAAGAACCGCTGCATATTGTGGTGATTGGTAAGAAGATCTGAAATTCAGCTGAATAAAAAGCTCTTCCTCTTTATTTAATCGAATATCATGAAACGATTTTTCTGCATCAGTTGTCATGACATTCTCTTTGTAAAAGCGAAATGGAACTTCTTCAACACAGTGAGTTGACATAATAATTCCTCTTGGACAATATTGAGCTTGCTCAACAAAATGTACTTTTTCCATAAGAGTGTCATGACTCATTAAATAATTTAAGATCCACACACATTCTCTTCTCTTTAGTTGATAATGGTTTAAAAACCACCTGATGAAGTCTTTCTTTTCATGGACAGATACAGGGGCCACCATACAATTCCCTCCTCTGCAGTTCAGATTATTCTTACTTTGATAATTCCACAAAATAAAAATAAAATCCTTCTCATTTCCATTAAAACTCATCTTCTAATTGTAGCAAAATCTCACCGTATTCGACATTTGAAGGATCTTGCTTTAACAATTCCTTAAAAATAATCTTCGCTTTTTCTCTTAAACCTTCTTCTAATAGGAAGTACCCATATTCCTGTAAAAAATCTCGTTGTTCCTTGAAAAAATTATATGCAAGTTGATAATGGTTTAATGCCTGTGTATACTCTTCTTTTTGATGGAAAGCTCGTGCTAAATTCCATTCAAACTGTGGGTCTTCTTCTCCATATCGTTTACTTTCATTTATAAGGTCAATTACATCATCATATCTTTCGTCTTGAAGAAAAATATGTGACAGTGTAATTGCAGCCTCAATATGTCCAGGATCGATAGCAAGAGATTCACGTAATAATCGTTCAGCCTCTTCCATTTGACCAGATTTTATGGCTACTTTTCCTCCATATAAGAAAAGGTCTTTATTATACTCATCTACCTTTATTCCTTCTTGTACAGTTTCTAAGCTTTCTTGTAATAATTCTTCATGCTCATAAGCTTTCGCTAAGTATAAATATAAAGATGTATAATATGGATCGGCTTCTTTTAGTGCAAGGAATTGTTGAATAGCAGTTTTGTAAAACCCTCCTTGAAAAGCTGTAAAGCCATATCCAAAAAGAGTATCTGCATCTTCCTGTATGTCTATTGCTTCCTTATAATGCTCCATGGCATCCTCAAATTCCCCATTTGCGCTTAAACACTCTGCCAACCTTTGATGAATAATAACGCCCGAAACTGTATTATGTTCGTTTACAAGCATTTCGAAATAAGGAATTGCTTGCTTGTACTTGCCTTGATGAAAATAAAGTTCTCCAAGAGCAAAATCAAGAATAGGTTCCTGGGGTAATAACAGTTTAGCTTCTTTTAGCTTTTGTTCACTTACTTCTGCTAGCCCTTGCATTTGATACAAGTCTGCCAGTAGAAGAAGTGCCTGTGGATATGACTCATTATCGTTCGTGATCGTGTTAAGTAAATCAATGGCTTCTTCTTCTTTTTCTAAATCTATTTTTAGTTCAGCTAAAAACAAGGTTACTTGTGTTTCCTCGGGATAAAGGAAATGAAGTTCTTCAACCATTTCATGTGCACGGTCGACAATCCCCCATTGATAATATTGATCAGCTAAATGCAGTTTTTCCTCATCATGCAGAGTAGGTGTTATATTTTCTAATAAGTTTAATCCTTCTTCAGTTTGACCCTTATTTACAAGATTTATTGCTTCGTTTAATACTTGGTTAAACATACATTTTCCTTTCTCTTCTAACAATGGTTTATTTATTTTATATACTCAATCTTTATCATACATCAAAAGGAAGCAGTTTGTGGTATAAAACGACCTGAGATCGGGATAAAACATTCTTCCCCGGTGCCAGGTTGGAAGGTGATGTCACCATTAACATTTATGATCTTGCCATGATGTGATGTAAATGCTGGAGAATTCAGTTCATGATTTAACATTGGCTTCCCATTAGGATGATCGTTCATTTCATCTAATAGATACAGATTATAATTGAGCTGTCCGCCTACGCGAATATCACCTTTCTCAGGATATACTCCCAATCTCATCAAAACATTCTTAGAAAGGGGCACCCCAGGCTCTAAACAGGTATCCGTGGATGAAAGGCGATTTTCTTTCATTTGTTTTGCCCATTCCTGCAACAGTTTTTGTTTTTTATAAGTCGTTAATTCCTCATCCGCTATATAAGGGATAAGCGTTATTGGATTTGAAAACATAGCATCTCTTATCCAACCCCATGACTTTAAATCTAGCTTATCACCTTTGCCCAGTTCAACAAAAATAATGGATATACTTTGTTGTTTACACTTTCTAATAAGTGATGGGGAAAGAGTTTTTAATGAAAGCTTAACTCCAATATAGTAATCGATTGGCGAGTTAATCATAAGATGCCTTCTTTGCTTTAATTTTGACAACAATTCCTTTTCATAATCAATATCTACCACTGTGAGAAGAGTTGTGCAGCCTTTTGCTAAGTACCGCATAAATGTACGTTTGAATTCTTTAAATGGAAGTAGTGAATGAAGAGAAAAATCCAGCATAACATAGCCAGGGGTTAACAAATAAGAACTTAAATCCATCCTTACAAACTTTATGTTATCCATAGAATGACGCATAAACTCAATTTTGTCTTGATTGATTAACAAAGATGTTTTTTCAATAGAATCGTTTTTCAACAACTTTACTTTGTCCATGATATAACACACGATAAGGCGTCCCTCCTTCCATCTCCTTAAGACAAGCTATGATGAAAAATAAGCATTTATTCACATTGTTTTAACTTGATGAAAACGCCTTAAAAGGATAGTAAGAAAGATTATAAACTAAAAAAAAGAGAAGGTTTCAACAGCTTGGTCTGAGGAGTACGGGCACCTCCACTAAAAACCTAAAAACCAATGTCAGATTTTTATTGAGCCAAAAAAAAGAGATTGCCTTTGTAATAAAAAGCAATCTCATTTCCTTATTTACTTAAACCAGTTAAATGATCAAAAAAGTTAGGATAAGAAACGTCGATTGACTCTGCATTTAATAGTTCAATCGGCTCTTCCGTTATACAAGACGCAATTGCAAGCATCATACCAATTCGGTGGTCACCATGACTTGAAACTGTTGCATTTCCCTGTAAGTTTGTTTTGCCAGTAATTATCATTCCATCGTCAGTAGCTTTTATTGTAGCTCCTATTTTTGTCAACTCACCTACAACTGTATCAATGCGATTTGTTTCTTTAACTTTAAGCTCACTTGCATCCTTAATAATCGTTTCTCCCTCAGCTTGAGTTGCTAACAAGGCGATAACAGGAATTTCGTCTATTAATTTTGGAATTAAATCACCACTAATGGTAGTTCCCTTTAGAGAAGATGTTTTTATTTTAATATCAGCTACAGGCTCAAACGTTTCTTCTGTGCTTGGAATGATTTCCATTGTAGCCCCCATCATTTCTAAAACATCTAGAATACCTGTTCTTGTAGGATTGATTCCAACGTTCTTCAAAAGAATTTCACTGTTCGGAACAATTGCACCAGCTACTAGGAAAAATGCCGCTGAAGAAATATCACCTGGTACAAAAATATTCGTTGCTTGTAAAGTTTGTCCACCACGAACGGTTGCAGATCTTTCATCTTCCTTTACATCAACTCCGAAAGCTCGTAACATCCTTTCCGTATGATCTCTTGATTTATGTGGTTCAGTTACCGTTGTTTCTTCACCGTCTGTGTTTAATCCTGCTAAAAGAATGGCAGATTTAACTTGTGCACTCGCAACAGGAGACTCAAATTGAATACCTTTTAGGCTACCACCCCTAATTGAAATAGGAGTATATTGACCATTTTCTCTTCCATCAATGTTTGCACCCATCATTGATAGAGGTTTTGTTACTCTCGACATTGGTCTTTTAGCAATTGATTCATCCCCTATAATACATGAATGAAACGGAGTCCCTGCTAAAATCCCCATCATTAATCTAGTTGTTGTTCCAGAGTTACCAACATCTAAAATATCAGATGGTTCTTGTAAACCATCCAGCCCCTTTCCTTCGACTGTAACAAGGTCTTTTGATACATCAATTGATACACCCATTTTCTTAAAACAAGAAACCGTACTTAGGCAATCTGCACCCATTAGAAAGTTTGTAATTTCGGTTTTTCCGTTAGCAATAGCTCCGAACATAACAGCTCGGTGTGAAATAGATTTATCACCTGGAATGTTAATTGAGCCAGTTAAACTAGTGACTTTTGATAATCTTTGAACTTCTGACATAATTCCACCTCTTCGATTATTAGAAAAACTATGACAACACCTTAGCTTTTTTAGCCCTGTCATCCATAAAAACTTGTAATTAAAGATCATACAGATAATATTTTTCTTAGATCCTACATAATAAATGTTTCATAAGCACAATACTTGTTAATACAGTCAATCGCTAGTTCACGATCTCGTTCTGTTTGAAAGCTTAACCTTAATACCCCATATATTTCTTCACGTGTTTCAATAATTCGTATATTCGTTAAACTGATCTTTTCTTTTGCCAAATATCCAGTTATCTCAGAAATAACCCCGGGATAATCAGGTACATCAACAAATAAATCATAAAATGACGGAATAGCTCCCTTTTGCTTCTCTGGTAGACCATCTCGATACTTCTTTGCATATTGAAAATATGAAAATAAATTATCAGCTTCCTCATTTGCAACAAACTCTTTTACACGCTCCATCTCTGAGATCCATTCATCAAATAGGTGTAATAAAGGTTCTTTATTATGGAGAAGAATATCACGCCACATCGAAGGACTACTTGAGGCAATTCTCGTTATATCTCGAAACCCTCCAGCAGCTAGCCTCTTAACAAGTGGAAATTGCTCTTCATGATTTTTAGCCTGATAAACAAGACTCGCAGCAACAATATGGGGAAAATGACTAATTACACCGGTAACTTCATCATGTTCATTTGGCGTCATTTCAATGAAATTAGCTTTCGTTCCTTCAAGAACACTTTTTAATAAATCAACATCGTTCTGGGTTACATATTGGGAAGGAGTTAATATGTAAAAAGCATTCTCGAACAAATGTGGTTTTGCTGCTAATATTCCTGATTTATGAGAGCCAGCCATAGGATGACCGCCGATAAACTTAATTTTTCCATTTAAATGCTGATTTGCACATTCAACAATTTTCACTTTGGTACTTCCGACATCAGTTACAATAACATCTTTCTTCAGTTGTTCTGATTTTAATTGCTCAATAATTTGAGTTGTTTGTTGAACAGGAGTTGAGAGAAAAATCATATCAACCGATGATAGATCCGGGAAAAGCTTAGTGGCGATTTCATCAATGGCCCCAATCCTTTTCGCTAGATTAGCCTGATCTTCATTTATGTCAAAACCTAATATATGTATTGAAGGATCTTTTTGCTTAATTGATAATGCTATTGAGCCCCCAATTAATCCAAGACCTATTATATACACTTTTTTTACCATAAAATATCACCTTTTTGTCCTATCATAAATTGAGGCTATATATCATTACCTATGAAAGAAGGTACTAATAATATGAGGATCAAATCTATCATATAAATTAGTACCCTTAAGATAAAGTTTATTGAACAAATTCCCTTAACGCTTCAATAATTTCTTCGTTTTGTTGACGATCTCCAACAGTGATCCGTAGGTGGGTAGGAAACCCAAGAGCATTTCCGGACCTTACGATATATCCCTTTTTCAGTAATGCATTAAAAACTTCGTCAGAATCTCGATTAAAGTCAATTAAAATGAAGTTACCTTCAGAAGGATAATATGGAAGCTTTAGTTCCTCACAGAAACGGTAGAATTGCTGTAATCCTTCCTTATTTTTCCCCCTACATTCTTCCACAAACTCAGCATCATCTAAAGCTGCAATAGCGGCCACCTGAGCAACTCTGCTTGTATTAAAAGGTTCCCTAGCCGGCTCAATTTTTTGGATTAATTCTGCATTTGCAATGCCATAACCAATTCTTAAGGATGCTAAGCCATAAGCTTTTGAGAATGTACGTAAAATCATTAAGTTAGGATAGTCATTAATGAATTCAACAGTTTCTGGATAATCTTCTGCTAAAACATATTCATAGTAGGCTTCATCTACTACAACAAGCACATGTTTAGGCACTTTATTTAAGAAATTAAGTAAACTGTTTTTAGTAACATATGTACCTGTAGGGTTATTTGGTGTACAAACCCATACAACCGTTGTCTTTTCATCTATTTGCAGTAGCATATTTTCTAGATCATGATTACCATCTACTAATGGGACCTCACGGATTTCAGATCCTTCAATTACAGCATTATGCTTATATTGAGGGAATGTTGGTGTGGCCATTACAGTATTAGTATCTGGGCTTAATAGAGCTCTACAAATAATTTGAACAACTTCATCTGACCCATTCCCAAATATTAATTCTTGTTCTTTGACACCTACGTGAGCCGCTAGTTTTGTACGAAGTTCAGCACTATATCCATCTGGATAAATCGCAAGCTGATTTAATTCATCTACAATAGCTTGTTTAGCCTTAGGAGAACAACCATATGGGTTTTCATTAGAAGCAAGCTTCACAACTTTTGTTAAATTATATTCTTTTTTTACTTCTTCCATTGGTTTTCCTGGCTGATAAGGCTTAAGACTTAATAATTGTTCTTTTACACGCATAAATTACACCTCTTTTAAATAGAGGCTTCGTTAAACTTTAAGAATGAATACTAAATTTCTCTTGTATTTAAATCCATAAGTTTAACTTAGCCCTTAATAAGTAAACATTTCTAATGTTTATTATCATAAAGTTTCATTTCATCTAAAGCAATTAAAATTTTGCTTATCATTGCGAAACAAAGGTACGTGCAAAATTCTTAAATTCTTCTACAGCATCTCTTCGTGTATTCTCATCTATTAAAGAAGGTTGAAGTCGTTCAATTTCTCGAACTAAAGCACTCCCAACAACAACTCCATCACACATATGAGCTAGCTGCTCTACCTGTTCCCTTGAGGAAACACCAAACCCTACAGCAACAGGAACTTTACTATGCTTTCTTACTTCCTCTAGAAAGGATGCAATAGAATCATCAAAATTTTTGCGTACTCCTGTAACGCCTAATGATGAAACACAATAAATAAAACCTTCTGCTGCCTCTGCAATCATTTTAATTCTACTAGAAGAAGTTGGAGCTACTAGAGAGATAAATGGAATAGAATACTCCTTACATTTTTCTCGAAGTTCCTCACTTTCTTCAAAAGGAATATCTGGAATTAATAAACCGTCTATCGTGTTTTCCCGCAGTAAAGCGAAAAAGGATTCCTGATCTAATTGTAACACAGGATTATAATACGTAAATAGAATTATTGGAATATTCAACCCTTTTTTTCGCATTTCAGGCACAAGTTTGATTGCTTTTACAATATTCATACCATTTTTTAGTGATCGACTTGAGGCCTTCTGAATGACAGGGCCATCTGCAACAGGGTCCGAGTATGGTATCCCTAATTCAATTGCCGATGCTCCAGCTTCTTGTAAGGCAAGGGCTAAATCGATTGTTGCCTCAGAATTTGGATCTCCTGCAGTTATAAATGGAATGAATAATTGATTATTTATAGGTTGCTTAAATAGGGCTGTCATGCTTTTCCAACCTCCTTATAATGAGACATTAATGTGTGGACATCTTTATCTCCCCGACCGGATAAACAAATTAAGATGCTTTCCTCATTACCCATGTTTTTAGCATGTTCGAAAGCTGCTGAAAGGGCATGCGCTGACTCAATTGCTGCTAAAATCCCTTCTTCACGTGCTAAAAATTCTAATGCGTCTAGCGCTTCCTGATCTGTCACACTTTCATATTTAACGCGCCCTGTATTAGCTAAGTGTGCATGCTCAGGACCTATTCCAGGATAATCGAGTCCGGCTGAGATGGAATAAGGTTCCGTTATTTGTCCATATTCATCTTGCAGTAGATAGGTTAATGAACCGTGAAGGACACCCCTTGTTCCTTTTGTAATTGTGGCTGCATGCATATCAGTTTCAACACCTTTTCCTGCAGCCTCAACACCTACTAATTCTACGTCTTCAGGTATAAAAGCAGCGAACATTCCAATTGCATTACTTCCACCACCAACACAAGCTATTACTTTAGTTGGTAGACTGCCTTCAATATGATAGAATTGATCCTTTGCTTCATCCCCTATTACCCTTTGAAACTCTCTCACAATATATGGATAAGGATGTGGACCAACCACTGAGCCTATAATGTAAAAATGATCTTCACAATGCTGTACCCAATATCTCATCGCTTCATTTGTAGCATCTTTTAACGTTTTGTTTCCGCTTGTCACTGGAATTACTTCAGCTCCTAAAAGCTGCATACGAAAAACATTTAATTCCTGACGGCGAACATCTTCTTCCCCCATAAACACTTTACATTCCATTCCAAATTTTGCAGCAACAGTTGCTGTTGCAACACCATGTTGACCAGCACCCGTCTCGGCAATCACCTTAGTTTTTCCCATACGCTTTGCTAAAAGAACCTGGCCAATGGCATTATTAATTTTATGAGCTCCCGTATGATTCAAATCCTCACGCTTTAGATATACTTTTGCTCCACCTAATTTTCTTGTTATATTTCCTGCAAAAGTGACCGTTGTTGGTCTGCCAGAGTATTCTTTTAATAAGTATGAATATTCCTCTAAAAAGCTTGGATCTTGCATTGCTTCTTTATGTGCTTGTTCAATTTCAGCTAATGGACTCATTAATGTTTCTGGCACAAAGCGACCTCCGAAATCGCCGTAACGTCCATTTTTATCAGGATATATGTTCATGTTGTAACACCCTTTCCTCTATCAGTCTAATCTTTTCTTTACTTTTTTTTCGGTCAACTTCAATGCCACTAGATAGATCAATAGCCTGTGGATGATAGTTTAAGAGATTAGAAATATTCTCTTCATTAACACCGCCTGCAATAAAACAAATTTTATTATATTTTGCAGCAAATTCAAGGTAAACAGGTACCGCATCCCAGTCAAAACTAACACCAGTACCTCCCCATTGACCCTTCGTTCTTGAATCTACAACAAATCCATCAACTAACTCTACATACTTTTTCATTTCTTCTAAAGTATGGTCATGATGGTGAAGAGCTTTCCAAATAAAACCTGGATATATCTCACGGACTTGATTAATTTGTTCGATTGTCTCATTTCCATGGAATTGAATCACATCAACTGGAACATGTTTTAAAACAGAATGAACTTCTTCTACAGTAGGATTTACGAATACAGCAGCGACTTTCTTCTTTGTATTAACTTCTTTTAACCATTGTCCAACCAAATGTGGATTAACTTTTCTTTTACTTTCTGCAAAAATGAATCCAATGTATTGAGCAATAGAATCTGAGACTACTTGAAGATCTTCAAGACTTTGGACTCCACAAAATTTCAATGCGATCTTAGACATTAAGACTCTCTCCAAATAATTGTTGTACAGCCAACGTTTGATTTTCTTTTCTCATTAACGACTCTCCTACTAGTACAGCTTTAGCTCCGTACTGTTTCACTAAATCTAAATCCTCCTTTGTATAAATTCCACTCTCACTTACCAGTAAAGTTTCTTCTGGAATTGAAGAAGCCATTCCTTCTAATTGTTGAATATTCGTTTCAAATGTTTTTAGGTTTCGGTTATTTACTCCAAGTATTTTTGGAGTAATAACATTTAAAACTTGCTCTAAGTTATGCTGGTCATGCACTTCTACTAAGACATCCAATCCTAATTCATAAGAATATTGATAAAGATCTTTTAACACAGCGGGTTCAAGAGCTTCACTTATTAATAATACCGCATCAGCACCTATCCGTTTCGCTTCATCAATTTGGATAGAATCGATAATAAAGTCTTTTCTCAAAACAGGTAAATTTACAGTTTTCTTGATAGCAGTTAAGTACTCTCGTTTACCTTGAAAGTAAGGAGAATCTGTCAAAACGGATAAACAATCTGCTCCTCCTTTTTCATATGCAAGAGCAATTTCCACTGGATCAAAGTTTTCCTTAATTAAACCCTTTGATGGCGATGCTTTTTTCACTTCAGCAATTAATGCCATATCCCTGTTAGAGGAAATTAGGGCCTCAAGAAAAGAGTGATTTGGTAAGCCTTCATCTTCCGGCAGAATCAAATTTTTAACTTCTTCTTTTTTTGTTTCAATTATATTTTCAAGCATAATTTTCCTCCTGCTGATGCTGCAATGATTTTAATTGCTTTAAAGCTGTACCATTTTTAATCGCTTCTTTAGCATATAACACGCCCATATCTAATGATTGAACATGATTTGCAACATAAAGGGCTGCACCTGCATTTAAAGCCACAATATTCTCTGCACTTTCTGGTGCTTCACCTCTAAATATTTTTTCGATAAGCTCTGCACTATCATCTGAATTTTGGACCTGTATCTCATCCATAACACCTTCTACAAGTCCAACATCAGTTGGATGAAGAACGTATCTGGATATATGTCCATTTTTAAGCTCTACGACATCAGTTGCTGTTGTTATAGATATTTCATCCAAGCCGTCACGTCCTGTAACGAGTAAAACATGCTCTGCGCCTAACCGTTTTAACGCTTCTGCCATTTTTTCTGCATAATTCGTAGAAAAAACACCAATTATTTGACGTTTTGCATTTGCTGGATTTGATAATGGACCAAGTAGATTAAAAACAGTCCGAAACCCAATTTCTTTACGAGGATTCACTGCATGCTTCATTGAAGAATGAAACATAGGTGCAAATAAAAAGCTCATGTTTTTTTCGTCTAAGCTTTTTACCGCTTCCTCCTTTGATGTTTGAATATTAACGCCTAGTTTCTCAAGAACATCTGCACTTCCACTTTTAGAAGAAACAGCACGATTTCCGTGTTTTGCTACCTTCACCTTTAATGAGGATGCAACGATTGCTGCTGCAGTTGAGATATTAAAGGTTGAGGAGCCGTCTCCACCAGTACCACAGGTGTCTACAATATCAAAATCATAGTTAATAGAAGACATGTGTTTTTTCATTGATTTTGTAAAGCCAACCAATTCATCAACCGTTTCGCCTCTTAGACGCATAATGGACACTAAACTTGCGATTTGACTAGGTGTTGCTTGACCAGACATGATCGAATTCATTACTTCCTCAGCCTGCTCCTCAGTCAAAGTATGACCCTCAATACACGTTGCTAGAAGTTCTTTCATCACGTTTCTCCTCCTCAGAAAAGACTTTTTCAGCCAATTGGATTGCTTTCAACATAGCGCTCGCTTTATTACATGTTTCCTTCCATTCAAGTTCAGGTACACTATCCACAACGATCCCTGCACCAGCTTGAACATAGGCTACATTATTTTTGACTGTAATCGTTCGGATCGTAATACAAGAGTCTACATTTCCATCAAAACCAACGTAGGCAACACAACCTGCATAACTTCCTCTCGCTGTCGGTTCTAATTCTTGAATAATTTGCATAGCTCGTATTTTCGGAGCCCCTGAAACAGTTCCAGCAGGAAACGAAGATAATAATGCATCCATTGGATGTACTTCTTCTTTTAATTGAGCCGTAACCTTTGAAATTAGGTGCATCACGTGTGAAAAACGACCAACTTCCATTAACGTAGGAGTTTTAACTGTTCCGTATTCAGCAACTCTACCTAAATCATTTCGTGCCAAATCAACCAGCATATAATGCTCTGCTCTTTCCTTTTCATCATTCTTTAATTCTTCTTCGAAAAATAAGTCTTCTTCAACAGTTTTTCCTCTTCTTCTTGTCCCGGCAATTGGATGAATTTCAAGATGTTTATTTTGAATATAAATAAGTCTTTCAGGAGAACTGCCGACAAGCTCTGTGTCATTAATTCGAATATAAAATAAATATGGTGAGGGATTTACAATACGTAAAATTCGGTAAAGTGAAAAACCGTCTGTTGAAATTGGAATTTCAAACCTTTGTGATAGTACCCCTTGAAAAATATCCCCTGCACGAATGTATTCTTTTACCTTCTCAACATCTTCTAAAAACTTGCCTTTTTCATAGTTTGATTGAATTTCATCAAAATTGACATCAAATGAATCCGAAACTGCTAGTGGTAAATGCTCTGATTGAGGTTTTTGTTTTAGCATGCTTTCAAATTTGTTCAGCTTTGCTTCAGCTAGTTGATACGTAGCCTTTAACCTTGACTCATCTTCGGTACCATTTACTCTTTCGTAGTGAATAAAATAAAGCTGTTTTTCTTGATGATCAAACGCAATAACCGTTTCACAAACAAAAAACATACAATTTTGCTGGTTTAAATCATTCGTTTCATGCTTTTCAACTTTTTCAATTATAGAAACTGTGTCATATCCAATATATCCTACGGCTCCCCCAACAAAAGGTATCTCTAAATCTGGTAACTTAATAGCTAAATGATCTTGGAGTTGTTTAAAGGTTGTTGTAATAGAATTTGATTTTGATATCGTTTTTCTTTGTTCGTTCAGAATAGAAAACTCTCCGTGGTTTTCTTCAATAAATAAAAATGGATTTAAACCAATAAATGAATATCTGGACCAGCTAGATTCTGAGTCCTTACTCTCAAGTAAATAAACAGCCTCTTCTTTAAAAAGTTGAAATAATTGAATTGGCGTGAACGTATCCACGATATATTTTTTTACGATGGGGATGGTGCGATAATGCTTGCTATCTTCACAAAAAGTGGAAAAAGAAGAAAAATTCATAGTAACTCACTCCTCCAATATGTTTTGGAGAACGAGTATTTAGGAGGTTATTAAAGGTTGAAGATTATTAAGCACTTATCTCTTGACATATATACTTAAACAAGGCTAAGGAATTGTTAAAATTAAACTAACAACAAAACCTTCGCAAGCTATATGAATGAAAATAAAAACCCAAAAACACGATGGTTTTTGGGTAGACTTGTGCCTTTACGAAAAAAACCTCAGCTAAACTTGACTCATTCTCTACTACCCTAAACTATTTAACTCTACTCATCTAATTAATCATAATCTTCTACATTATGTTATTATAACTTTCTCTTTACTGTCAAGAATGATATAACACTGTTCCAAATTTTCTAACTACTTTTAAGGGAGCCATACACTGTTAGGACTTTGATAAATCTGGTCTTAACACTGTCGCACCTTCTAAATAAGCATGAAAAATTTGTTCTTGCTTTATAGGTGTTTCTACTGTCATCATAATTCTTATACATTTTTCAAGGCTTCCTGGAACTGGTATTTCTTGCATACACATGACCGGTACATAGACCCAACCTTCAAAATTTCTTAATGCTTTTGCAGGAAATGTTGATGTCAAATCATGTGTTACCGTTATAAGGACCTGTGCGACGTTCTCAGGATCTACATTGTTTTTTTGGATCATTTCTTGTAACAGTTTTTCTGTTGCATCAATAACATGACGCTCATTATCTTCACCGACTGTTATTGCTCCTCGGATTCCCCTAATCAACGCTTTCCCCCCGTTCCTGCTCTCCACTCGTCAAGTAAGGAATGTAGCTCCTCTTTGCTGAAAGTTGCAGAAGTTGTTTCTCCAATACGTTCTAATAAAATCATTTTAATTTGATTAGATTTAGTTTTTTTATCTTTAACCATTTTGGCTATTAATTGCTCGGTTGCATATGAATCAGGGACCTCTACTGGATAACCTATCGTATCAAACCATGTTTTTAACTCACGGTATGGCAAGTCTGCTTGTAATAATTTATTACTTAACCAGGTAGCAAATAACATCCCTACTGCTACGCAGTCTCCATGTGAAAGCTTTCCATAGCCAGCCTCTGCCTCAACTGCATGACCTAGAGTATGGCCAAAATTCAAAATTTCACGTAAACCTAATTCTCTTTCATCCTTTGTTACAACATCTGCTTTGATTTGAATACCTTCAAGTATCATTCGTTGTAACCTTTCAGTTGTGATGTCTTTTAACTGTTGTATTTCGTTAACCAAAAATTGATAGAATGATTCACTTTTAATAAGAGAATGTTTTATAACCTCCGCAAATCCAGATCGCAATTCTGTTACAGGCAGACTTTGTAGAAACTGACTATCATATACTACCGCTTTAGGCTGATAAAAAGCCCCAATCATATTTTTTCCTTCAGGATGATTGATTGCTACTTTTCCACCAACAGCACTATCATGTGCTAACAGCGTTGTTGGTACTTGTATATAAGGAATTCCTCTCATATAAGTTGCTGCAACAAAACCTGTTAAATCACCTACTACTCCTCCACCAAACGCAATAACAACAGATTTACGATCTAATTGCTGCTTTAATGCAAAGGTTTGTACTTCATAAAAAACATTAAAAGACTTAGCCTCTTCTCCGCTATTAATAACATATTTACTAGTTGTGTACATAGGTCTAATCTTGTCTAGTAAGAGCTCACCATATAAACGATCAACATTTGTATCTGTCACAACAAGTACTTTAGAGGGTTCCAGATTTTCTAGTAATCCTAAGAGTTCATTTATTGCACCTTCACCGACAATAACTGGATAAGTTGAGTCTTGTGTATGGATGACAATTGACTTCATTAGAAATCCCTCGAATATTTTCGCATTTCTTCAACATTTTCTTTAATAAGATCCATACGATCCAAACCAAACTGTTCAACAATCGCGTTTGCGATCTCCCAAGCTACAACAGCTTCCGCAACAACACTTGCTGCTGGCACTGCACAGCTATCAGAGCGTTCAATACTAGCTGTGAAAGGTTCTTTTGTATCAATATCAACACTTTGTAATGGTTTATATAGTGTTGGAATTGGCTTCATAACTCCTCGAACTACAACAGGCATTCCAGTTGTCATTCCGCCTTCAAAACCACCTAATCTATTTGTTCTTCTTGTGTAGCCTTCTTCCTCATTCCACAGTATCTCATCATGGACTTGACTTCCAAACTTACGAGCTGCTTCAAACCCTATACCAAATTCAACACCTTTAAATGCATTAATGCTCACGATGGCACCTGCAATTTTGCTATCAAGCTTGCGATCATAATGAACATAACTGCCTATTCCAGCAGGTAAGCCCTCAACAACAACTTCAACAATTCCTCCAATAGAATCTCCATTTTCTTTAGCATTGTCAATTGCTTCCATCATTTTCGTTTCAGCTTCACGGTCATAACATCTAACTGGTGACTCTTCTGTTACGGCTAATAAATCATCAATATCTTGATATTCTTTGTTCTCTGCTCTAACTCCGCCTATCTCAAGGACATGACCTACCACTTTAATCCCTAATTCAGCTAGAATTTGTTTAGCTAACGAACCAACTGCCACTCGAACTGTTGTTTCACGAGCAGAGGAACGCTCTAATACATTTCTCATATCTCTATGTCCATATTTCATAGCACCAATTAAATCTGCATGGCCTGGACGAGGACGAGTTATTTGGCGTTTTACCTCCTGCTCTTCTTCTGGAGTTATTGGTTCCGCACCCATAATTTTTGTCCAATGCTTCCAATCTTTATTCTCAACAACAAGGGAGATTGGTGATCCTAACGCTTTCCCGTGTCTTACTCCACCTAAAATTTGAACTTGATCTTTTTCAATTTGCATTCTTCTTCCGCGGCCATACCCTTTTTGTCTTCGTGCTAAATCGATGTTAATAGCTTCCGCAGTTAAATTTAAACCTGATGGAACACCTTCGACTATTGCAGTTAATTGTGGCCCGTGAGATTCTCCAGCTGTTAAATATCTCATTTGTTCTCTCTCCCTTCAACGCACTAACGCTTTTAAGTACAAATATATCATAAGTTACATGAAAAAAATAGCAAGTTTTTACTTCTTTTGATAAAAAAATGTATCTACTGAAGTAAAGTTAAAACGGTCTGCATTAAAAATCTGCTCGGTGCTTCCAACAAAGAACACTCCATTAGGCTTTAATGCGTTGCTAAATTTCATATATAATACCTCTTTAGCTTCTTCTGTAAAGTAAATCAATACATTTCGACAGACAATTAAATCAAAATTTGAATCAAATGGATCTGATAATAAATTTTGTTTTTTAAATGTCACTGTTTTTTTTATATCCTCGTTCACGATATAATTTGTTCCTTCTTTCTTGAAATACTTCCGCTTTATATCGTCAGGTACCTCATTTAAGGAACGTTCAGGATAAATCCCGAGTTTAGCCCTTGCAATGACATTTTCGTCAATGTCAGTTGCCAGAACCTTTACTTTAGAAAGAGGAAGTAACTTAGAAAGAATCATCGCAATTGTATATGGTTCTTCACCTGTGGAGCATGCAGCACTCCACACTTTCAAATTAGCATTCTTTTCTAATAGTTTGGGAAGAATTTTTTCTTCAAGCACCTGCCATCTTTTATAGTTACGGTAGAATTCTGAAACATTTATTGTCATTCGGTCTAAGAACTCAAAGTAAAGTTCGTTTTGTTTACTAATTCCGCCATAAAATTCTGAGAAGCTTGAAAATCCCCTCTTTTCATAAAGTGAAATTAATCTTCTTTTCATTTGAGCCTCTTTGTAAAGAGAAAGATCAATTCCTGATTTTTCCTTGATGTTTTTAATAAACAGTTCGTAATCCTGATCAACCATGGGTCAACTCTCCTATTACATTTCCTTTTAACTAGTAGATGTTTGAAGGTCGTTCTAATAAATAAGGGATTACTATATCTAACACCCTGTAATCACCATAATGGTTCTCTATTAAAACTTTATGATTTCAAATACCTTAGAAATAAGAATAATAATTTATAGTATAGCTTAAAATTCAAAGAATTTGCTCAATTTTTAAAGAAAAGTGTTGAAACTTGTCATTTATTTGATTTTCTCTCTTAGTGTATATAAAAAGAAGCTGGCATATGCCAGCTTCCCCATATTAATAAATCCAACTATTTAATGTCTTATCATATTCCACTAGTTCATTGTCTTGGAAAAAAAGTGAGATTTCTCGTTCTGCGCTTTCAGGTGAATCTGAGCCGTGAATTATGTTCTTGCTAACAAACATCGTATAATCTCCTCTTATTGTTCCAGGTTCAGCATCTTTTGGGTTTGTTTTCCCCATCATTTTTCTTGATAACTCAATAACGTTTTCACCTTGCCAAACCATGGCAAAGACTGGTCCAGAAGTAATAAATTGAACTAGTTCTTCGTAAAAGGGTTTTCCTTTATGTTCTCCATAGTGCTTTTCAGCAAGTTCAACAGGAATGGTCATTAATTTCGCACCAGCCAACTGAAAGCCCTTTCTTTCAAATCTACCGACAATTTCCCCTATAAGTTGTCGTTGTACCCCATCAGGTTTAACCATTAAAAATGTTTTTTCCATAATAACATCTCCACCCCATAGAAATTTATGTATAGGCTTTCATACCCCAAAAAAATAATATCATGAGAGGTAATATATTTCAATCATGGGATGGAGAATTTTAGAAAAGATTAAAATTTTCTTTTTCCAATATATTTTGCAATACTTTGAAGAGTCGATCGCGCCCGATTTTTAGGTAATTCCTCCAATATACGAAATGCCTTTTGAAGATATTTTTCACTAACTTGTGCAGATTTCTCTATCACCTCGGAATTTAATATTTTTTCTAGAATCGGTTCCATATCCACTGGAGTTGTTTTCATTGAAATTTTTTCTATTTCTCTTTTCATTGTAGGATCTTCAAGAGCAAATAGTACTGGTAACGTGATATTCCCTTGTAATAAGTCACTTCCTACTGGTTTACCTAATTCTTCCGCAGTCGAAGTGAAATCTAAAATATCATCAGTTATTTGAAATGACATCCCTACATAATAACCAAACCAATAGAGCTTGCGATGTACATCTTCTGAAGCGCCTGTCGAAACTGCTCCTAATTGACAACTAACGGCAATTAACAATGCCGTTTTCCTCTTAATACGTCTTAAATAGGTTCTTAGTGTTTGATCAAACTGATACTTATCTTTTATTTGCTCAATTTCTCCTAAACATACGTCAACAATGGCTTGAGACAAGATTTTATGAGCCAAAGGATCCTCAATGTTTGTCATTACTTCTAATGAACGTGCTAAAAGATAGTCACCTGTATACATAGCAATACGATTATCATATCTGGATTTAACAGTAGGTTTGCCTCTTCTTAATTCTGCATCATCTATCACATCATCATGTACGAGAGATGCCATATGTATTGTCTCAAGTGCAACAGCTACATGCTTTGCTCGCTCTATGTCATAGTTACCAAACATTGCTGAAAGCAAGACAAAAACAGGACGAATTCGCTTCCCTCCTGCTTGCAGCAACTCCAGATTTGCTTGTCTTAAAAGAGGATACTCTGAAACAGTAGTCTTCTCAAGCTCTTTTTCAATTATTGTTAGATCATTATTTAAAAATGAATACATTGCTTTTAATTTCATACGTTTTCACCTTAAACCCTGAGTTAATGAATTCCTAACTTCCACACTTCCACCATATATAAATAGGAATGACCACTATGTTAAAAGAGAAGCAATATTACTCACATTTCTTTAAACATAAAAGTGGTCATGCCATCTATTTTTAATTATTTTCTTTTGCCTTGACTCCTAAATGCATAGCAGCAACTCCGCCGGTAAAAGCTTTGACTTCAACTTGTTTAAAGCCTGCTGTTTGAAACATTTTTGCTAATTCAACCATTCCAGGGAAATCTCGTGCTGATTCTTGTAACCAAGAATATTCTTTATAGCTCTTAGCAAATACCTTCCCAAAAATAGGCATAATATAACGAAAATAAATCGTGAAAAATTGTTTAAAAATCGGTAAGGTAGGTTGGGAGGTTTCTAAACATACTGCTTTTCCACCCGGCTTTAAGACACGGTTCATTTCCTGTAACACTTGCATATAATCTGGTACATTTCTTAGTCCAAACCCAATCGTGACAAAATCAAATGAATTGTCTTCAAATGGAAGTTTCATCGCATTCCCATGAATAAGGTTAACATTTTGTAAACCAAGGTCTATAATCTTTTGTTGACCAATTTTAAGCATATTTTGACTAAAGTCAAGACCGGTGACACTGCCATTTGGTCCTACTGCCTCTGATAGTGCTATGCTCCAATCAGCTGTGCCACAACAAACATCAAGAGCTTTTTGACCTGGTTTAACGTTCATCCGTTTCATTGTTTCTTTTCTCCAAGCCTTATGGCGCTGAAAGCTTATTACAGAGTTCATTTGATCGTAATTTTGATAAATTTTCTCAAATACCCCATGCACTCTTTCTTCTTTAGACTGATTCATATATTACAAACCTTCTTCCACTGTCTTATTATCATGTAGTAGTGCTTCGTGAAAACGAATTGTATGAAGACGTTCTATCAACAGACTTTTTAAAGAAGGAGCCTTTTGGAATCCTTTATCAAGTAGTGATGCAGTTTTCTCGAAGTACAAATTACATGCTTCTGTTAAAAAGTGAATAGAAAATGACGGTTTTTTAACAGAATGATCACAACCTCCATCTTGTACTAACTGAAATTTCTCATGAGATAGTCTTTTATATGTTAAGAATTGAGTACTGAGCATGTTATAAAAGTCAAGTTTAAAATGATCAGCTACTCGTTGAAAAAGACTTGTTTCAACTACTTGAAGACTATCTATAGATGAACTCATTTTTCCTTCATCATGATAATAAAGTCTTATTTTATGTTCATTGATTTCCTTAATAGCCAAGGCTAATGTTCGAACCATCTTAATATCCTTAACTTCTGATAGTAATAAATAATATAATCCGCTAAAATAATCACCTGCAAGAACAGTTAACTGTCTTTGTACAAATTCTCCAGGTTCGATAGCAGTCTTTGTCGAAACATCATCATGTGTATCAAGGGCAATCTGAACAAGCATAGCTGTCACTATATAGCTTTCTTTTAGGTTCTCCGAAAGATCTATCTCATCAAAAATTGCATAAAAAAGTAGCAATTTATCTTCGTCGATTGTAGGTGAAGGTAAATGTTTTGCTAAATAGGGATGTGAAAGTTTCTCCTCTAGTGCTGTTTTTAATTTTGCTAAATGTACTTCGATGTCCTGCAAATAAATCACCCTTGTCCCCAAAATAACATTCTATCTCTAATTTAATTCATGCATTGTTTCTTAAACTAAAACATAGTACTGCCTAATCTAGAAAAGGGGACATATGCATACTTTCTCACTCCACTTTTCTAATACTGCTTATCAATGTTACTTTATATATTATATATCATTTTTAAGAAGAAATTTAAGCATGTACCATTATACCACAATTATGGGTAATTGTTATTTTTTGATATGTAAACTTAAACTCCGTTAAACGCAAAGAAAAGCAGGAGAACCTGCTTATTTACGAGAATCACTCTCTATTTCACCAATTCCAGTTTGAATTTGCGCTTTACCTCTTATTTTGATTGCTGATGTATGCTCAGTAAATTGAGCAATCATCACTTCACCTTTATCTAGTTTCTCCGAATGATGGAAACGTGTATCAGAACCCCTTGTCAGCCCGATAACATGAACACCATCTTCAATTGCTTTAATCACAACGAAGTCATTTTTTTGATTCATCCCTGCACCTGCCTATTTACAGAATGTTGTCCTACCTATCATACCATTCCTGTTAAGTAAAACCTATTAATATGTTTTTGCTTCCAACCTGTATTTATAGATATTTATCCTTTAATCAAAGATAGTACCTCTGCTCTGGATGCTTCATCCTTTCGGAAAACCCCTCTTACAGCAGACGTAACCGTTTGAGCTCCAGGTTTTTTTATCCCTCTCATTGTCATACACATATGCTCGGCTTCAACAACGACCATTACTCCGTGTGGATCAAGTGATTCATTAATACTATCAGCTATGGTCGATGTAATCCGCTCCTGTAATTGTGGTCGTTTCGCTACTGCCTCTACTGCACGTGCAAGCTTACTCAACCCTGTCACTTTTCCACCTTTAGGTATATATGATACATGAGCTTTTCCATAGAAAGGCACGAGGTGGTGTTCACACATTGAATAAAACGGGATATCCTTTACTAATACAAGCTCTTCGTGATCTTCCCCAAAAATCGTTTGAAAATGTTCAGATGGATCTTCATTTAACCCACTGAATACCTCAGCATACATTTTCGCCACTCGCTTTGGTGTATCTATTAAGCCCTCGCGATTAGGATCTTCCCCTACCGCTTCAAGAATCAATTTAACAGCGTGTTCAATCTGTTCAAAATTAACTTCACCCATTTTGGGACCTCCTGGACATTCATTTGTAGAGATTCTAGCATAATTAAAGGATGAAAAGCAAAGTGGATTAACTTAGAGGAATTGGTTTATTTCCAAATGAAAAGCCCCTTAAATAAGGGGCTCTGTGAAGAAAGCTTGTATGTAATAGTAATTACATGACAAATTAAACTTATTTTCCTGCTACTGCATCTTTAAGTGCTTTACCTGGTTTGAAAGCAGGCACCTTGCTTGCAGCAATTTCAATCTCTTCACCAGTTTGTGGGTTACGACCTTTTCGAGCCGCACGCTCACGAACTTCAAAGTTACCGAAACCGATAAGTTGTACTTTATCACCGTCTTTTAGTGCATCTAAAATTGTATCGAAAACAGCATCAACTGCTTTAGTTGCGTCTTTTTTAGATAACTCACTAGCTTCTGCTACTGCGTTGATAAGTTCTGTTTTATTCATGCCTTTCACCTCCTCCCAAAGGGATGGAACTCTTATTAGTCTTCATTTCTTCACAGTTTTGATTAATTGTATACATGATATCGTGATATTACTATCAACACGCTTATCTTATACGATTTTTCTACATATTTCAATGATTTTCATCACGAATATTGGTTATTTAGGAAGAATCGACCAATAGAGAAAACAATTTCTTTAAAAAGATTAACACAATCATTCAAGTGAATCAAGCAATTACCGAATAAAAAAACCACTTATATCAAGGATTTACGCTTTTTTCGCGAACGTACGTTTCAACACAAGGCAATTTATGACATTTTTTTGTAGTGTTACTTTTCTTAAAATATTTTCAGTAGAGAAAATGTAGGACATCAGAGGCTTATATAAACCTAAATATCTTCACATATCACCTATATACAGGATGTTAGAGTATTTTTCTATGGAAACAAAAAAAGACCTCTTAGAATAGAGGTCAAATCTTTATAATATGATGGCAATTAAACCGCCAGAGCCTTCATTGATAATTCTTTCTAATGTTTCTTTTAGCTTGTAACGAGCATTTTCAGGCATTAATGATAATTTTGCTTGTATACCTTCTCGTACAATTGAACTTAAACTGCGTCCGAAAATATCCGAATTCCAGATAGAAAGTGGATTATCTTCAAAGTCTTGCATAAGGTATCTAACAAGTTCTTCTGACTGTTTTTCTGTGCCTATAATTGGCGCAAATTCTGATTCAACATCCACCTTGATCATATGAATGGAAGGTGCAACAGCTTTTAAGCGAACTCCGAATCTAGAACCTTGACGAATAATTTCAGGCTCATCAAGACTCATATCCGCAAGGGCTGGCGCAGCAATACCATAACCTGTTTGTTTCACCATTCGGAGTGCATCAGAAACTTGATCATATTCTGCCTTCGCATAAGCAAAGTCTTGCATTAGCTGAAGCAAATGATCCTTACCTCGAATTTCAACCCCTACAACTTCTTTAAGGATTTGATCATAAAGATCATCTGGAGCATATAAGTCAATCTCGGCAATTCCTTGCCCCATTTCGATACCAGCCAAGCTTGCTCTATTAATAAAGTCATACTCGCTGAATTGACCTACAACACGGTCTACATCACGTAACCTCTTAATATCTTTAACTGTATCTTTAACAGCCTCTTGATAGCTTTGTCTTAACCAATGATCTTCTCTTAATACCATTACCCAGCTTGGAAGATTTACATTTACCTCAAGTACAGGGAACTCATATAGTGATTCTCTTAGAACACTCATGACATCTGTTTCTCTCATGCTTTCAACACTCATTGCGAGAACAGGAATATCATATTTTTCATTTAATTCTTGGCGAAGGGCTTCTGTTTCTGGGTGATGAGGATGAACCGTATTAATAATCATAATAAACGGCTTTCCTACTTCTTTTAACTCTTCAATAACTCTAGCTTCAGCTTCTAAGTAATCATGGCGTGGAATGTCACCGATGGAACCATCTGTCGTAATGACACATCCTAGTGTTGAATGTTCTTGAATAACTTTACGTGTACCAATTTCTGCTGCTTCATGAAAAGGTATTGGCTCTTCATACCATGGAGTGTTGATCATGCGAGGACCATTTTCATCCTCATACCCTTTTGCTCCTGGAACTGTGTAACCTACACAATCTACTAATCTAATATTGACATCAAGCCCCTCATCTACATGGATAGAAACTGCTTGATTCGGGACAAATTTCGGCTCAGTAGTCATAATTGTTTTACCAGCTGCACTTTGTGGTAATTCATCTTGAGCTCTAGCTTTGTCAGATTCATTGTCAATGTTAGGTAGTACGACTAATTCCATGAACTTTTTAATAAAAGTAGATTTACCTGTTCTAACTGCACCAACTACTCCTAAATATATATCGCCACCAGTTCGTTCAGCGATATCCTTGAAAATATCTACTTTTTCCAAGTGATCCCCTCCCGATCATACAATATTGGGATAAAGCTTATCCGTTTTCTTATAGGACACTATATATGTATGACATTGTCCTATTTATTTATGACTTTGTTTCTAAATTTTTTTAGGTATTCACCAAATTAGGCATTGGTCATAAAAGCGAAAAAAGAAAACCCTTCTTTTAGAGTGTATTCTCCTAAGAAGGGTTCATGACTTATTTTTAAAATTTTTTTAAATTTAATGGCCTTCCGTATCAAAGATCGGCTCGCCAGCATCATTTATTGTATAAGGTAAGGAATAGGCAGGCACAAATGGTTTCCCGTCTACAAGAACACCGCGAATATCATCGCCAGGCTTAAAGCTGTGCTGACTATCTTGTAAAGCTTTGGATAGATCGATGCGGTAATCCACATAAATTTTTGCCTCTTTATCTATAACTAGAGGTAAATATTCTCCTGAATATGGACTCTCAATCATTGGGGGCTCTTTATAACCTAATTTTTCATAGTTTAATGTATAGATATCGTTTGTAATAAGATCTTCAAATGGTGGATATCCATTCGCTTGACGGTAGACATTTAATTTGATCGTCAACTCATGTATTTCCTCAGAAATGCGTAAATCAATTAATTTAACAGTTGGATCTTCTTCTACATCCACTAACACATACTGGTAAATTCCACCGCTTTCATAGGCTGTACCAGGTGGCTCAGCCATATATTTAGGTGTTATTGCAGAAAAATCAATAGGATATTTTTGATAAATAGGTGTTGACATATCCTTTGTTTTGATTGGCAGCAACCCACCTGTATCTTGTTGATATTGATCTACAGACTTCTGCACAGCCGTTATTTGGTCATCATAAGGTACGGTGTTTTTCTGTAATTTTTCTTCCGGGTAAAGACATCCAGATAAAAGGATGCAACCAAAAATCACTAGCAAAATTTTATAGAGTTTCATTCTAAATAACATCCTTTTATTAAGTATTATTCCGATACAGGTCCAGTAAAAACAACGAATAAGATAATTAACCCTGCTAGAATCATAAAAAGATAGGCAAAAACTGAAACAATTACTTTAACTATACCTTTTAACTTAAAGCGACTTAAATAAATGAGTAAAATTGAGATAAACATAAAAGCCATTGATGCAAATGAAATCCACATCTTCATAAGGGCTACACTCATAAAGACTCCTCCTCATACAAAAAGCTCAAGAAATATTAAGACTAAACAACAAAAAAATAAATAATGTCGAACTCCATGGTTGATTATATTATACTTTTAGAGGCTTGTCCAAGGAGGTAAAGTTTATTTAAATACTTTAATGAAATGTTTAAACAAAAAAAAGCTGAAGTAAAGAGGGGACGAACTTTACTTCAGCCACAGAACCGACTAAATAGTACCCAAACTATAAGAACAACTCTTATTTGACTACCATGCATTTTATGCGGAAGTATTATGTTTTGTATCATCTAATGCCTAGTTACGCCATTAAACTTTCACTTTAGATAATGTACAGGCTTTTAGGATTAAATGGACAAAAATCATACGATCCATAAACGAAGTAATCATAAACCTTATAGGATATTGTTCTCTTTGTTTTTATTTTCTTGTTATCATATGCTGAATGATGTTTATACGTCACCTAAATTAACGATTCTCCATGATATTTACTAGGTCTTCCATTTCATGGGTTTTAACACGAGCCATTAACGAATCAACCGCTTCTTTTGGAGATTTACCGTTAAATAACACTTCATATAACGCTTCAGTAATTGGCATCTTCACATCGTATTTTTCAGCAAGCTGATAAGCTGCTTTTGTCGTTCTTACCCCTTCTACAACCATCCCCATGTTTTCTAACACTTCGTCAAGGTTATGACCCTTACCTAAAAGATTGCCAGCACGCCAATTTCTCGAATGAACGCTTGTGCACGTTACAATTAAATCTCCAATTCCTGTTAGTCCAGAGAAAGTTAAAGGGTTTCCTCCCATTTTACTACCTAGACGTGCAATTTCGGCCAATCCCCTTGTGATAAGAGCAGCTTTCGCATTATCTCCATAGCCAAGTCCATCTGTGATCCCTGCGGCTAGTGCAATAATATTTTTTAATGCCCCACCAATTTCCACACCGATAATATCTGGATTTGTATAAACACGAAAATTTTGATTAATAAATAGGTCTTGTATGTATTCAGCCGCTTTCATATTTTTCGATGAAGAAGTCACGGTTGTGATATGGCGTTGACTAACTTCCTCTGCATGACTTGGTCCAGATAAGACAACAATATCTTTTAAAAGCTGAGGTGGCACTTCTTCCTCAATAATTTCTGAAATTCGCAGCAAAGTATCCGGTTCAATTCCTTTACTAACATGAACAAACGTTACGCGTTCTTTTTTAACCTTAATCATATCTTTAAGAACTTGACGTATTGCCTTTGTTGGCACAGCTAATATAACAGTATGTACTTCTTTTAAACTTTCTTCAAAATTCGAATAACCAACAATGTTTTCAGGGAGGTCAATACCTGGGAGATACTTTTCATTTCTTCGTGTCGAATTAATTTCGTTTATTAATTCAGGACGATGTCCCCATAACTTTACACGATGCCCATTGTCAGCAAGAACAATGGCTAGTGCTGTGCCCCAGCTCCCTGCACCTACTACCGTAATTTGTTCCATGTTATCACACCTTTCCACCAACAATCTTAACAAAAAGTAACAGGATTACCTGTTACTTTAGCTTTTAAATCATAACCAACCCTTCAAACAATAAGATTTGGGTATTATTTGCGTTCTCTAGCGAAAATCTTAATAGGTGTACCATCAAATTCAAATGCAGCCCTAATACGGTTTTCTAAGAAGCGTTCGTACGAGAAGTGCATTAATTCTGGGTCATTAACGAAAACAACAAAAGTAGGTGGTTTTACAGCTACTTGTGCTGTATAGAATATTTTTAATCGCTTGCCTTTATGTGTTGGAGTTGGATTCATTGCAACAGCATCCATTACTACATCATTTAAAACATTTGTCTGAACCCTTCTTGAATGATTCTCACTAGCTAGAATGATATGAGGCATTAACGTATGAATTCGCTTTTTAGTTAAAGCTGATAGGAATACAATTGGAGCATAATCTAAGAACTTAAAGTGATCACGTATATTAACTTCAAATTCCTTCATTGTTTTCTCATCTTTTTCTACAGCATCCCATTTATTCACAACAATTACTACTGCTTTTCCAGCTTCATGAGCATATCCAGCAATATGCTTGTCCTGCTCAATAATTCCTTCTTCTCCATTTATTACAACTAAGATAACATCTGAGCGATCAATTGCTTTTAATGCTCGAAGGACACTATATTTTTCTGTTGTTTCATATACTTTTCCTTTTTTCCTCATACCTGCAGTATCAATGATAACAAATTCTTGTCCTTCATATTTATAAACTGTATCAATCGCATCACGAGTAGTACCTGCGATGTCACTTACGATAACACGGTCTTCTCCTAATATCGCGTTAACGAGGGAGGATTTCCCAACATTTGGTCGGCCAATAAGGGAAAATTTTATTGTGGTTTCATCGTAATCGTCAGTTCCCGGACTTTTAAAATGTTTTGCAACCTCATCTAATAAGTCCCCCAAACCTAAACCATGAGAGCCTGAGATCGGAAATGGCTCTCCAAATCCTAACGAATAAAAATCATAAATATTTGCACGCATTTCAGGATTATCTACCTTGTTAACTGCCAATACAACCGGTTTATTGGATCGATATAAAATTTTAGCTACTTCTTCATCAGCAGCCGTAACCCCTTCACGAACATTTGTTAAAAACACAATTACATCAGCTTCATCAATAGCTATTTCTGCTTGATGACGGATTTGCGCTAAGAATGGCTCGTCCCCAATATCTATTCCGCCCGTATCAATAATATTAAATTGATAAGTTAACCATTCCCCAGAACTATATATTCTGTCCCTAGTAACACCTGGGATATCTTCAACAATAGAAACACGCTCTCCTACAATACGATTAAATATTGTTGACTTACCTACATTTGGTCTTCCAACTATTGCTATAACTGGTTTTGCCATAAGTTACACCATCCTGACTTATATAAACTCATTTTTTTATCATAAGAGTTACAATTATGGTAATGTTCATATCAAACCCGTTTCATAATACATCACTTTTCCTGAGAGATCCCTAAAAAAGTAAAAGGAAGTAACGATTATAAAAGGCTAGTAGACATCTTGTTACAAACGTATACGAAAAATTCCTACAAACGTTTCGGTCCATTTTCTAATACCACCATTCATTTTCCTGATAGTAAGAGAAAAAAATTGGACTTAAAGTTAAACTCATATATGTATTCATTAGCCTATATGGCTAAATATAAACTACCACAAAATACAAAAATAAAATCTCTTATAAAAGAAACCCTTCTGCTTGAAAAGAAGGGCTTAACTTTTATATATTATCAGACATTACTTCATTTCACAACTTAGTGTTTAACAACTACATACATGTCATCTCCAATACCATGTGCAATTCCATCTAATATTGCTTCTAAATTTTTCGCGTAAAAGTGCATTTCTTCCTGTGTTTTACAAATAAAAATTGCGGTTCCACCAGCTGCTTTTGTTTTATCAGTTGTAATAATAGCCAATATGTACTTTTCGAGTGCACTCAATTTATTCCCCTCCTTGACGGTTCGCCTTCGCTTCAGATGGCATTCTTATTGCATTTTCAAGGGTCGGTGTATCTCCAATCACTTGTATGGCTTTTTCAACATCACGATCTTGCGGTAAAACAAACACTCCAAGGCGTCCGTCATCTAAATCTCTTTTGGCTAAGGGCACAAGTGCAGGCTCTCCAGAATCACGAACAACTCCTAATGCAGTAGACACATCATGAAGAATTGCTTGTCGTTGCCCCAGGTTCGCAATGGTTGTTTTTGAGTTGGCATTTTTAGGTGTTAAAACAAACCCCATTCCATATTTAAGGATAGCCTGTTGCTTTTCAGGGATACCTATGTTCATGATATAGATATTGTCAACATATAGTCCAGCACCTTCAAAATGAGGTTCTACAAATTTTATGTCTACAAGATCTTTTATTCTACTTCCAGACATGAGTTTACGACAAACAATAAAGCAAATAATCCCAACGATAATAGCGACGTAAATATTAAGTACTAAGTAAGCAAAAGTAGTTAAAAGTGAAGTGAATATGACTAGATAATTTCTACTTTCAAACGCAATGGCAATTCCTTCTATATATGTATTCCCTCTAGGCACAAGCTCATTGTCATCTAGAACAGTTAGTGTATTTCTTTCCATATTCCTTACATCTCTAAATTGAGAAGCAGCTAAAGTTAAAAACGTAATCGCTGTAAAATCCTCTTCCATAATAGAAGGTACCGCAACGGTCCCTAGGCCAGCTGCAATAAATCCAAGGGCAACATGGATGATTTTCCCATGCAAGTAAGTGGGGTATTGTCTATAATCTGTTCTAAGCATATGAAGCCTTGTTAATACCCCAACAACAACTCCAAAAAGCACTGGTAACGTATATTCACTCATATTATCCTTGCTTCTCCTTTGTTTGTTTTTGAAATCTGTGTAGTGATTGTTCTACTAATAATGTAAACTGTTGCAAAATTGTCCATAAGTAAATCATTGCACAACCAATTACAATCATATCTAAAAAGGCAGCAGTACCAAATGTTACCTGATCATGGAATTTACTCATAATCAACCAATATAAAAACTCCCCTTGAGAAACTGAAATCAAATAAAATGTAAATCGTTGGGAAGAATTCTTGCCCAAGTAAATAGCAAGAAAGCTGACAATCAAACTTACAATTAGGCGGTAATCAAATACAAACCAAACAGGATCATAAATGTGAAATAACATGATACCTGCGTAAGCAAATGTTAATGTTAAATTGGTCAAATAAAAAGTAACTAGTTTTCGTTTATTTTTCACGGCTAAATAATATCCTAATAACAAAAACATGATTAATGAACAATTTATATAAAAAGTAGAAACAACTAGAAAAACCTTGCTTATTAATATTGTAACTAATAGGAAAAACGCTAATTTCAATCGACTTTTGTTTTTTTTCATTATGAAAGTGACCACGACCCACCCTAACCACATAAACCAGTAAAAAATGATTCCTTCCATCTCACTCCTCCTACTATTCCCATTATGGCTATTTCCAATTAGCTTTAATCGAAAATTAGTAAAAAATAGTAGTCATGATTAACATGGAAAAGACAAAAGTTAAGGTATACCTTAATATAGGGAGGTTATGTAAAATGGGAAAAGATCGACAAGAAAAGAAATTAAGAAAAAGTCAACGTGTTGAGTCAGATCGTGATCAATCTTTAACTTATCCTGGTGCAACAAGAGTAGAGGGGCCAGAAGCTGCAAGAGAAAGAAACAGATAATTTTATACTTTTGGATAGTAAAATAAAAAGCTGGTCAATACTTGACCAGCTTTTTACCTTCTACTATAGGATGATGTTTCGATACCCCTTTCATTTAACCAATGATGGGTATTTCCACTTATGACAAGGGGAGCCTCTTGAAGCTCTTTAATTGTTTTCACTCCGAGAGCTGTCATGATATAGGTTAAATCTGTATGTATTTGTTTTATTTCTTGGACTAAATCATCATATCCTTTTTCAATAAATATTTTCAGGAAGTAACCAGCTATTCCAACTGCAGATGCACCCAAACCTATAGCTTTAGCTACATCAAGAGAGTGTTGAATACCTCCAGAGCCGATGATAGACATATTGCCTTGTCCAAGTTTGACCTCAGCAATTGAGGCTGCAGTAGGGATTCCCCAAGAATTAAAATAACTTAAAACCTGTTCACGACGCATATTTTCAATCTTAGAAAAGTTTGTCCCACCAAAGCCGCCTACATCTATTGCAGAAACACCAATCTCTTCTAATTGCGAAGCAGCCTCTCGATTCATACCAAAACCAACTTCTTTAACAATAACAGGTACTTTGACGTTCGTAACAATGTTCTCTATTCTTTTGATAGCATTTGTAAAATCTCGATCACCTTCTGGCATAACCAGTTCCTGAACAACATTTATATGGATTTGTAATGCGTTTGCTTCAACCATATCAATAGCAGTTTTAGCTTGATCAATTGTGGCCTCACTACCTAAGTTAGCTAATATAATACCTTTTGGATTAACTTTCCTCATGATCTCATAGGAGGGCCTTTCACTACTGTCCTTTATCGCAGACATTTGTGAACCTACTGCTACAGCGATTTTTGTTTCTGCAGCAGCTTGTGCTAGCGCTTCGTTAATGATAACCGTGTCCTCACCGCCACCACCTGTCATCGCATTTATAAAAAGAGGCGAACTCAAGGAAAGTTCGCCAACATTAGATGATAAATTTATATCATCAACAGACAGGTTTGGTAAGCTTTGATGAACAAAGGTAACATCATCAAATCCGTTGGAACATTGCTGTCCAGTAGATAAAGCATGCTGAATATGTTCTATTTTCCTTTGCGCTCTTTTACTCACCATATCACCGTTTTATTTTAATTTTTTTAATTGATCTCCAATCATCTCACCTAATTGAAAACCTGTAGAAGATTCTTCCTGTGCTGCTTGATAATTTGTTAAATCTTCATTTGATGCTTTTGACGTTTCTTCTAACTCACGAATACTTAGAGAAATACGTTTTTCTGATTCATTTATGTCTAGTACTTTTACTTTCACTTCTTGATTTTCTTCAAGAACTTCTTGTGGAGTACCAATATGTTTGTTTGAAATTTGTGAAATATGAACAAGTCCCTCTACGCCAGGATGAATTTCAACAAATGCACCAAACGATACTAAACGTTTAACTACACCATCTAGAACATCACCAGGTTTTACATTATTAGTAACGTCAGCCCAAGGTCCAGGTAGAGTTTCTTTAATTGATAATGAAATTCTTTCATTATCACGATCTATTCCAAGTACTTTAACGGTTACTTTTTGTCCTTCTTCCACTACATCTGATGGTTTATCAATATGACTATGTGATAATTGTGAGATATGAACTAATCCATCAATTCCTCCAATATCAACAAATGCACCAAAATCTGTTAAGCGTTGAACAGTTCCTTCAATTGTGGAACCTACATTTATAGAATCAAGTATTTCTGATTTCTTTTCATTTTGCTCTTTTTCAATTACTGCACGATGCGAGAGAATAACACGATTTTTTTCGCGGTCTAATTCAACAACAATTAGAGAAAGAGTTTTCCCCATATAATCAGAGAAATCCTCAACAAAATGAGCTTCAACTAAAGAAGCAGGAATAAATCCTCTTACACCTAAATCAACAACAAGTCCGCCTTTTACAACATCTTTAACTTCTGCATCAAAAACTTCTTTAGATTCAAATTTTTGTTCTAATGCATCCCATGCTTTTTCAGCATCAACGGCTCTTTTAGAAAGCACTAAAGCTTCTTCTTCCACCTTTAAAACTTTTAATTCTAGTTCATCATTTTCATTTATAACATCAGAAGCCTTTTCCACATGAAGACTAGAAAGTTCGCTGATTGGAATGATACCGGAATGCTTACAATTTTCTATTTCGACAATCACCTGTTTTTCTTCAACCTTTGTTACGATTCCTTTTACAACATCACCAACTTCAGGTGTTTCCACTTGAACACTGTTTAATTCTTCTACCATCTCAATTACCTCCTTGTCAAAACCTGTGCGACTTTTGATAAAATATATGTATGCTTTCATTTTATTAAAGAATCATAAATACCCCAAAAAATAAAATGAAAAATACGTCCTTCTTAAACTTCTAATAAATGCTACTTTTTGTCAAGTAAGAAGTATTAAGATTTACATTATTTTTGAATAAGTTTCCCTATTTCTTCCATAATAATAGATGTCATTTCTTCTGTACTAATTTTTTTCTCACGATATTCTTCCATATTTATTGGCTTTCCGTATACAACTCTTAGCGTTGAAAAAGCTTTATATGGTCCTATTATAGCACAAGGTACAACTGCGGCAGTAGAACGAAGTGCAAAGAAACCAGCACCTGACATTCCCTTACCAAGTTTTCCATCTTTACTTCTTGTTCCCTCTGGAAATAATCCTAAGACATTCCCTTCTTTAAGAACCTTTAATCCAGCTCTTAACGCTTCGCGGTCGCCTCCACCACGCTTAACAGGGAATGTACCAAAATTGTTCAGTAATTGTTTCAATACCGGCACTTGAAAAAGTTCAGCTTTAGCCATAAACAATACTTTTCTAGGAGCTGTAACTCCAACAACCGGCGGATCTATATTACTAATATGATTGGTACATAATAAAACACCACCCTCTTTAGGGAAATGCTCTAGTCCTTCTACTTTAATACGAAATGTTGGTTTTAAAAAACCAGCAACAACTGACCGGGCAAATGGATATAATGACACGTTATCAAAGCCTTTCTTCTAAATAATCTTCTATTTTTCTAACAACATCTTGGATAGATAAAGCTGTTGTGTCAATTTCAATCGCATCTTCTGCCTTCTTCAGGGGAGCAACCTCTCTTTCTGAATCAAGCTTATCACGATTTGCAATTTCTTGCTTCAGTTGTTCATAGTTAGAAGAAAATCCTTTTTTCATATTTTCCTCATGACGCCTTTTAGCTCTCTCTTCAACAGATGCTCTTAAAAATATTTTTAATTCTGCATTAGGTAATACATGTGTACCTATATCTCGACCGTCCATAACAACTCCGCCTTCAATTGCTAATTGACGTTGACGCTTTAACATTTCCTCTCTTACTAATGGATGCATAGCTACAAAGGAAACATTATTCGTTACTTCATTTGTTCGAATCACATCTGATACATTCTCTCCATTAATCATGACAAGTTGTCCGTCTTTTGATGGATGTAATTCTATTTTAATTTTAGATAAGATATCTGCTACTGATTTTTCATCTTTTAAATCAATCCCATCTTGTAGCGCTTTATATGTTAAAGCCCTGTACATGGCACCAGTATCTATGTATATATATGAGTAATCTTCTGCAATTATTTTAGCAACTGTACTTTTTCCAGCAGCCGCTGGCCCATCAATTGCAACGGATAATTTTTTTTGCTTCATTATTTCCTCCAAATAGGTTTTTAGTCTAGTAGTCTTTTACGCCTTGGCTGGTGTGAAAGAACTTATTTGGTATGAGAACTTAGAGAATTGAATCTGTAAACTAGGGTAAGTAGTTTTACACAAGTTTTTTGCTAAGACAAAATTAAAAAACAAATAAATGAAGCAGGCTTAAAAAGACACCTGCATCATGTTATTGACTAAACGTTTCTAGCCATTCAGTAATTGTTATTTTGTTAACACCTTCATATTGGACAACACGTGATAAGTATGGTTGAACAGTGGTATTTTGTATGAGTACCTGTGCACATACTAGGGCAATGAATTGAATAACAATTAGTTTAATCAAAATTCGCTCAAATCGTTTCATTCCCGCTCAACTCCGGTATTTTTTTACTAGTATGCTTAAAAATACCAAAAATTATTCGATTGTTAACCCTTTTCTACGAATGAGTATTTGTTGATTAAAGCAAAAACGAATTAAAACCTGCCTAGTATCTTCATCGATATTTTGAAACTCTATAGGTGCCTTAACAAATAGATCATGATCTGCAGGAATAAACCGAATGATCTTACCTTTTACTTTAATGTATTCAATTCCTTCATTTTGAAATGGTAGGGAGAACCAAATAACAATTTCCTGTTTTTCTTTTAATTTGATAGATTTCGGAAGAAGTAATGCTGTTCCTCCTGCACTAATGTCAGCTGTAACCGCAGTAAACGGTTGAAACTCATTATGCAGAGAATGAATGGCTACATCTAGATTTGCATCAATACGTACAAATTGTCTTCTTTGAATTCTAATTAATTGGTCATCACCAGGATACGTAAGTGAAATCATCGGAATATTTTCTTTTATTCGCCCTGTAACCTCTGTTTGAAAACGAAAAACACTTTCATTCGAAACAAACGAAGCAACAAGTTGTGTTCCTAACATTAAGAAGGCTGAACGGCCTGTCTCTTGGTTTATAGGGTAATCAATATATAGTTTATTGCCCTTTTTTTCTACTAGTTTACACTTTAGTCTCTCTAATTTTGCGCCCTTCGTTTCTAGCGAAATGACATCCCCAATTTTTATCACAATATCACTCTTTCTTATTGCTCTCTTTCTTATTAAAGCATGGACATATCCGTTGTGCAAGAGTGCAAATATTTATTCAACATCTTATAGTAGTGATCAAACTAACTTATAAAATTCCTACAAGGGTTTTGATATTTGTTTTAAACAAAAAATAATCGTTTTTAACACAGAAAAGGATACCCAAGTCAAAGTAACAAAGGGTATCCTTGCTCTTATTAAAAATTAAACATCCTGGAAAATTGGTTCTGGATTTTTTAATATCTCTACCTTTTCTTCCGTTCCATCTTCTGCATTAATAAAAATCCTGTAAGTATCGTTTTCGATCGTTCCTAAAAATTCGTAGCAAAGTACTTCCTCTTTAAACTCGTTTATTATAAGAGCCAAACGGTCTTCTTGTACTTCCAGACTTGGATTCAACATTTTAGCTGCTTCTTCTTTAGAAATCTTCGGCTTAGGTATATCTCGTTTTTTATGAGCTGCTAAATAATCTCTTGCCGAGAAGCCAATCACTTGACCATCGTCCAACGCTACCTTCATGCGAAGAGCATCTGGATATATTCTGACCCCATTCTCAATAGAAACAAATGAAAATACACCAACATTATCATATTGAGCACTTTCGAAAAGATCTAAATCTTCAAACCCGTGTTCATTTAAAAACTTCCTAGCATTTTCTGTAGCTTGGTTCAAGCTAATTTTCTTCTCCGCAACCTCTCTATTCTGCACTAAGAATATTGGGTATCCGCCTTTTTTCGTAATGTCCATATTTATGTCTACTTTTTGTTCTTTATCATCCATGGAAACACTGAAAAATTCATAATCTGCACCGTCACCGTTTTCAGTTACTTTTATGTCAGTAACTTTATTCTCTACGAACTTCTTTGCTATTTTCTCAGCTTCTTCTGCATTTATTTCTTTTCCTTCTAAGTTATCAAAACCTAAGTTTTTCTTCATAGAAGTAAGTGATGCACCGAATTGAGATTCAGAGTAACTTTTAACGTTTTCTTCGACAGTCTTTAATCCATCGACAATTGTATTATCCATTTGCTTTTGTCCGGAGGCTAAAGCAAGCTCAACATCCATCCACCTTAAGTTATTCTCTAAAACAAGACTTTGAACTTTACGTAACTCCTTTTGAACATCAGCAGCTTCTGAATACATTGATTTTAGTGTTTTATATTCTTTTTCGGTAAGTGGATCTTTTTCTAAATCACGAACAGCAGCTTTGTAGCTAAAATCGCTAATTCCAGCTAAAAACTCCTCTGTCTTATTGAAAGGTAATAAAGCTAATGGTAACTGACCTACGTCTGATTGTGCTTCAGAGGTAATTCTCCAAACGTCTGCTAAAGCTGGAGATAACGACTCCCTTGAGTTCATAGCTAGTGTTGCACCGATTCTATCATGTAGCTGATCAACACGATAGGTTAAATCATGAAATGCGCGTTGATAACTATTTTCTGCTTGAATCAGCACTGCACTTTTTTCTTGATGTTCTTTGTACCCCCAGTAAGAAGTACCAATCACAGCGATTGATAAAATTCCAATCAAAATACCACGTATCATTGATCATCACCCCTTCTATTCACAGAAAATATGCTTCCCGATACGTTTAATTTGTGGTCTTCCCCAAATCCAAGAACTGGTGGCTGTATCTGGGTTAAAGTAATACACTGCATTCCCGGTTGGGTCAAATCCATTAATTGCATCCAAAACAGCTTTTTTCGCTGATTCATTTGGAGTTAACCAAATTTGCCCATCTGCTACTGCTGTAAAGGCACGTGGTTCAAAAATAACTCCTGAAACGGTATTTGGGAAAGTTGCACTATTAACTCGGTTTAAAATGACAGCCGCAACAGCTACTTGTCCGATATACGGCTCACCACGAGCTTCTCCATAAACAGCGTTTGCCATTAATTTAATATCATTTTGCGAAAATCCATTCGGCATGTTTACTGCAGTTGAATCTTTTTGGTCTTGATTCTTTTGCTGTTGTGGCTTTTGTTGCTGTTGATTCTGCTGTTGTTGTTGCTTTTGTTGCTGTTGAGTCTGCTGCTGTTGTTGCCCTTGTTGCTGTTGAGTCTGCTGCTGTTGTTGCTCTTGTTGCTGCTGATTCTGCTGCTGTTGTTGCCCTTGTTGCTGTTGAGTCTGCTGCTGTTGTTGTTTCTGTTGCTGTTGATTCTGATGTCGTTGTTGCTCTTGTTGCTGTTGATTCTGCTGTTGTTGTTTCTGTTGCTGTTGAGTCTGCTGTTGTTGCTCTTGTTGCTGTTGATTCTGCTGCTGTTGTTGTTTCTGTTGTTTCTGTTGCTGCTGATTCTGCTGCTTTTGTTCCTTTTGCTGCTGATTCTGTTGCTCTTGATTCTGTTGTTGTTTCTCTTGTTGTTGCTGGCTATTTGCTTGAGCTTTATATTGCTTTTCTTGCTGAATTCGTCTTTGCTCCGCAATCTTCCTTGCTTTTTGAATTTGCTGCTCTGAAGGTGCAGATTGAATATCTAACGGGACTCCGCCATAATGTGTAAATCTTCTTCCTTGGTTAATTTGTTTGTAAACCCAATCACTATAAAATTTAGTTGATTTTTGTAACATATCCTTGGTTTTTTGTCCAACTAATCCATCAACTTCCTCTAGACCAAACATATTTTGGAAATTCTTAACTGCCCAATACGTGCTCCATCCGTAGACTCCATCAATCGGGCCATGATAATATCCGTTATATTGAAGCCTTGCCTGCAATTCAATTACATCACTTCCCGTTGCACCTCTTTGAATGGTTTGATCTGAAAAAGCATGTGCTACAGAAACGCCTTGTGAAAGAAATTGAAATGTGATAGAAGTAAAAGCCATTACCACAACTATCAGCATTATGCGCATGTTTTTCATGTTGCTGCCTCCTCAAGTAGATGTAGTTGCTTAAACGTATTTTTTGTAGTCTTTGGTATTTTATTCATACTAAATAAAGACTTATCCAAAAGAAACAATTGATGGCAGCAATTCCTTTCAAAGATAATTTCTTAAAAACTCCTTAAAATCAACAATGTTATCGAAATTAAAAAAAACTGCCACTAAGGCAGTTTAGAATCAAATATCTTAATTCGTGCTTTTTTGGCTTTGTGTAAAGCGAACCACCAAAGAAACAGCATAAATGGAACCATAATATATTTCCAATTAAAATAATTTAATAAAATTGAATCATAAACAGTGTGTAATAAGATAGGGATTGAACAGGATAATAAAATCCATTTTGTTCGATTTTTGATAACTGAAAATTTACCTTTCCCTAAATAATATCCCATAATCACTCCAAATAAAGCATGACTTGAAACCGGTAAAAGAGCGCGACCTAACGCGTATTCGACTCCATTTGCAAATAAATAAATAATATTCTCTAAAGTCGCAAATCCAAGAGAAACAGCTACACCATAGACAATCCCATCGTAATGCTCATTAAATTGAACATGTTGATAGATCGTAAAAAATAAGACGAACCATTTGAAAAATTCTTCTAAAAATCCTACAGCAATAAAAGTATATAAAAATTCAGAAGTAAACACTTTTTCAACTTCTAAAACATATTGAATAAACATTATCGGAAAAACAAGCAGAGCCCCAAAGATAAATGAACGAAACACTAAATAGACCGGCTCTGATTCATACTGATCTCTCAAGTAAAAATAACTCAATAGTGCCAGACCCGGGGCAATGCCCGCAGATATAATTTCAATCATTTACAGGCCTCTTCTCCAAAATATCTTTTTATCTATTTAAAAGATTTTTTTATTCATGTAAGATTAACTTTATTAATCGTATCATGTTATCGTAGAATTGAAAATGACAGAATAAAGCAGAATTTTATAGATTGAAGGAGTTTTCGTCATGTCGAGAAAAAACATTTTACTTATTCACACTGGTGGAACCATTTCAATGAAGGAAGACGAAGAAACAGGAGAGGTTAAACCCGGAGAAAAAAACCCTCTAGTTGAACATATAAAAGAGGTACCTGATATTAACCTCATCTCAACAGAACTGTTTCACTTACCTTCACCACATATCACACCTTTAAATATGTTACAAATTAAAAATTATATAGAAGAAATGAAAAAAATAAAAAATATAGACGGTGTTGTTATTACACACGGTACAGATACGTTAGAGGAAACTGCGTATTTCCTTGATGTCACGTTATCTTTATCAATTCCGATTGTTCTTACTGGTGCGATGAGATCAAGTAATGAGCTAGGATCAGATGGGCTTTATAATCTTTTATCAGCCTTAAAAGTAGCTGCATCAGATTGTGCCAAAAACATGGGAGTTTTGGTTGTAATGAATGATGAAATTCATACAGCAAAAAACGTAACAAAAACACATACAAGTAATGTAGCAACTTTTCAAAGCCCACAATATGGACCAATCGGAATGGTAAACAAAGGAGGCGTTTTCTTCCATCACACCCCTATTGTTACAAATCCACTTCATGCTGAAACACTTGATAAAAATGTTTTCTTAATCAAGGCGTTTGCCGGAATGGACGGCAGTCTACTAAATGGGATAGAACAGTTACAACCTGATGGACTAGTGATAGAAGCTTTAGGACAAGGTAACGTGCCACCTATGATGGTGCCTGGAATCAAGAACCTACTAAATAAAAAAATACCTATTGTTCTTGTATCTCGCTGCTTTAATGGCATTGCTCAGGATGTGTATGGATATGAAGGTGGAGGACGACAGTTAAAAGAATTAGGTGTTATTTTTAGCAACGGACTAAATGGACAAAAAGCAAGAATCAAGCTAATGATTGCGCTAGAAACAACAAAAGATCAACAAGCTCTAGAAACAATTTTTGCAACGTAAACACTACAGAAAAACAGGGAGCATTAATTTGTCTCCCTGTTATCTTTTATTGCGGAGTGCCTCACATATTAACTGACCGTGAAATCGTCCATTCTCAATGAATATTTCGTTTGCATTATTTCCAGCTGCAATTACACCCGCAATAAAAATCCCTTCAATATTTGTCTCCATTGTATCTGGGTTGTGAGTCGGTCGACCAGTTTCAGCATTGATTGTTACACCCATATTTCTAAGAAATTTGTGATCTGGATGATAGCCCGTCATAGCAAAAACAAAATCATTCTTTATCCGCTTCTCTTCATCACCCACAACATATTTAACGGATGTTTCCCCAATCTCAAGAACATGTGCTTGAAACTCCATTTTTATTATTTCATTTTTTACAAGTGATTCAAATTCTGGCAAAATCCATGGTTTTACACTTTTAGAGTACTCAGCTCCCCTGTATAAAACAGTTACCCTTGCTCCTGCTTTAACTAATTCTAACGCGGCATCAACACTTGAGTTTTTACCACCAATAACGACGACATCTTTGTCAAAGTATGGATGTGCTTCCTTAAAATAGTGAAATACTTTGGGTAAATCTTCACCAGGTAAATTCATTAAATTTGGATGATCATAATATCCTGTTGCGATCACAACCTGTTTTGCTTCATACGTTTGTTTATTTGTCATAACTATAAATTTTTGATTTTCTTTTTTTTCAATTTTTTCAACTTTTTCAAAAGCATTGATTCTTAGTTGTTTTCTTTTTACAACTTCACGATAATAAGCCAAAGCTTGGTTACGAACAGGCTTACGATTTTCAGTAATAAAAGGTATATTTCCAATTTCTAGTTTTTCACTTGAGCTGAAAAACGTTTGATGTGTGGGATAATGATAGATTGCATTCACAATATTTCCTTTTTCAATAACAAGTGGTTTAGTACCAAGCTCTTCTAATTCAATGGCTGCAGATAATCCACAGGGACCTCCACCTACAATAATTATTTCTTCCTTTATCAATGAATTTCTCTCCCAACTTTAAAGATTAATGTTTTTAAAAAAAAATCGATACCTTACCAAGAAAAATAAAAAAAGAGAATGACTAAGTCAGCCCTCCTACTCAGGTCAATCACTCTATTGTGAAGAGTAAAGAGTATGAGCGGCTAGACATAAAGTCACCCTCTTATATCATGTAAGATTTTTCTTAAATCCAGCCTCTAAACCTAGATGCTTCGGCCATCTTTCGTACACCAACCATATATGCTGCCAAACGCATGTCGACTCGTCTATTCTGACTCGTCTCGTATATGTTATTAAATGACTTAACCATTACTTGTTCAAGCTTCTCTTCGACTTCTTCTTCTGTCCAGTAATAGCCCTGATTATTTTGGACCCATTCAAAATAAGAAACCGTCACTCCACCAGCACTCGCCAAAACATCTGGTACTAGTAAAATACCTCGATCTGAAAGAATTTTTGTTGCTTCAAGTGTAGTTGGGCCATTCGCAGCTTCTACTACAATGCTAGCACGAATGTTCCCAGCATTTTCCTCAGTAATTTGATTTTCAATGGCAGCAGGTACAAGAATATCACAATCTAATTCAAGTAGTTCTTTGTTTGAAATTGTATCATTAAATAATTTCGTAACAGTACCAAAACTATCACGACGATCAAGTAAATAATCAATGTCTAGACCATTCGGATCGTGAAGACCACCATAAGCATCAGAAATACCTACAATTTTAGCTCCTGCATCATGCATAAATTTTGATAAGTAACTTCCAGCATTACCAAATCCCTGTACAACAACTCGAGCGCCTTCTAGTTCAATTCCCTTTTTCTTAGCGGCTTCACGAATACATATAGTTACACCTTTTGCTGTAGCCGATTCACGTCCATGTGAACCACCTAATACCAAGGGCTTACCTGTAATAAAACCAGGATTATTAAATTCATCAATTCGGCTGTATTCATCCATCATCCATGCCATGATTTGTGAATTAGTAAATACATCAGGCGCTGGAATATCCTTTGTTGGTCCAACAATTTGACTTATTGCTCGGACATATCCTCGGCTTAGTCGCTCTAACTCTCTAAATGACATATCCCTAGGATCACAAACAATTCCGCCTTTTCCGCCACCATATGGAAGGTCAACTATTCCACATTTTAAACTCATCCAAATGGATAATGCCTTAACCTCTTTTTCGGTTACATTTGGATGGAAGCGAATACCTCCCTTTGTAGGGCCAACGGCATCGTTATGTTGAGCACGGTATCCAGTAAATATTTTAACGGAACCATCATCCATTCGAACTGGAATTTTCACCGTCATTAATCTTATTGGTTCTTTTAATAATTCATATACTTCCTCTGGGTACCCAAGCTTATCAAGGGCATTATGTATCACCGTTTGTGTTGATTTCAACACGTCCAATTTATCATTTTGTGCATCGGTGTTTTTCTCGGCTACCATTAAAGTTAACCTCCTAGATCTAATCAGTAAATGAAAGAATGTCCACCTTTCATGACATAGTATACACTCTCAAGCCGCTTATGCAAAGAAGAAAAAAGATATTCTTTATAAATTCACAACAACTAATCTAACGTTATCTTTACTTGTCATTTTTAATTAATCCTAATTACATTAAAGACTTTCTTATCGTTTGTTATTTGAATTATTTCATACACCGAATAAGAAAAAGAGGTGACTTTAGCTAACAGCCTTTACAATGACCGTTTGCATAAACTCACCAATATCTTCATAACTTATAATAAAAAGTTATCTTTCTCTATTTTTTAACCAAAAGTGGTTGTAAATTTGCTCAACAGCATCATGTTGCATGATTGTTTTTCCATACTCCGTTAATCTATGGACCGTCAAAGTTGATGGACTTCCATACTCTGCTAAGATGGCTACTAAATCATCAATGTTCATAGGCTGGTCGTCACTTAATAACAAGTAATATCTTTCTTGGAAATAAACGACCATTCCATCCAAGATGTCTTGGTGATATAAATAATGTGATAACTGAATGATCGCTTCAAATGACTCAAACTCATAAATAACATCGAAGCTTTCATCCACCTTCACTTGCATCTCAATATAATCGTCTGAAAAGTCATCCTCTAAATCATCAGAATCATTGGAATTTGTAACGATAATAACCATCCCTTGAGCATGAAGTGAATACACCTCAACAGCGATTGGTCCATGCGCCTCAAAGCCCAGCTCAACACTAGCTTCAGTCATCATATCTCTAAATAATTGATGGACTTTTAATGAGTCTTTCCAGAGATCTTCCTTAGTTAAACCTCTATCATGCAAGTCATCTGTAGTTAAAAAAATTTTAATTTTATCATAGTTTAGTCGCTCTAGCCGCATCCCATACCCTCCTGCCGTGAGACCGCTCAATATACAATCATTGTATGATTTACATACGAGATGGTTCTAATATTTTTTTACAGTTTACACTCTTCAGCAGATTTAGACAAGAAATAACTATTGATTTTTCATACCTAATCTATCCCTTAGCCAAGATTCCCAGTGTTGTTTATCCTCCCCAAGTAAAAAGCTTGCATAAGGTTCAAGTATTTGCGGAGTTACCTTTGAAAAAGCTTTTCCTCCTAGTCCAATTTGAAGGCTATCATATTTTAAAGAAAGCTCATCTACAAGTTCCAACGTTTTTTTTACATTACTTACTAAAGTACAAGATAAAAACAAAAATTCCGGCTTAACTTCATTAAGAACAATATCAATATCTCCCTCAGCAATACTTGTTCCTAAATAAATAACTTCGAAACCTTTTCTTCTTAAATATAATGTAAAAATTAATAGCCCTAATTCATGTGATTCTTCCGGTCCACATACCCCAATAACTTTAGGTAACAAACCATCTACAGGTAATGTATGCAAAATCATCCCTATTCGCGAACGTAAAAAAGATGAAGCAAAGTGTTCATGTGCTGAAGTTATCTTTCCATTTTCCCATTTGTCCCCAATTTTAACTAACAAAGTACCTAATATCTCGATTACTACTTTGTCCACTGAATATAGGCTGAATGCCTTATTTAAAAGATCATGTGCTGTGCTTTCATCAAATTTTAAGAGAGCATAAAGTAATTCTTCCATTAAATCTTCTGAGTAATCAATCTGTTCTCCATCTGTTTTCAACTCAACTTGTTCGTTTATAGATGCCTGGTTCGTTTCAAGTAAGTTAACCGCTTGACTGATCGTAAAGCCCTTATCCACTTTTGTAATAAGCCACTTTAAAATTTTTATATGCTCCTCTGTATATAAACGGTGACCTGATTCATTCCTAATTGGTGCAATCATATTATATCTTCGTTCCCAGGCCCGTAATGTTCCAGCTTGAATTCCAAGCATTTTTGAAACTGCCTTTATATTATATTTGCCTTCATGATTCGACATGGTAAATCCCCCAATATGTACTTATATAGAAATTATATAAGATAGATCAACTTGTGTAAACTTTGTATAACAAATGAATAAACCATGCTTAATATCAGCATGGTTTTATAAAGATGATTCGTATCCCATATTCTCTAAAAATTTGTGGATTATCACATCTGAATCATTCTATTTCGACGTTAGTACAAGATAATGTGCCTCAGCGGGTGCTCCTAATCTTAAAGGTAAAGAAGTTGTGCCATATCCATTGCTCACTAATAGAACAGCATTTTCAAGGTAATGCAGCTTTCCTTTTTCATATAAACCAAGACCCAAAAACCTTATTTGTCCACCATGAGTATGCCCACTTAAAATGATAGAAATACCATCTTTTGAATTAAGCTTTTTGTATATGTCAGGGTTGTGGCTTATTAGGATCTTGAATTCAGAGGATGACGTACGTTCTAAAGCATGATGTAGTTTGTCTCTTCTTTTACTAGTATCCTCTACTCCCACTAAAGCAATTTTCTCTTTATTTGCTGAAGTAAAAGATGTTGAAGAATTATTAAGGATTGTAATATTATTTTTAATAAGCAGTGCTTCAAGTTCATTTTTCCCTACTTCATAATCATTATTGCCAAACACAAAAAAAGTAGGACCCAATTTCCTTAACAATTTAATATTTTCCTCAACTCTTGAAAACGGAACTCCTGACTCCGTTAAATCTCCACCTATAACGACAAGATCAACTTTTCCAGGTATTTTTTCCAATAAACGTGTTGAAATTGTTCTTCTATGAATATCTGAAATAAAAAAAATTGAAAGTGATCCAGTACTTTTTGGAAAAGTGCTAAATTCTATATAATGTTTTGTTAAATGATTCTTTCTAGCTTCTATAAACATAAAAAGTAACAACACAAGTATTCCTAGGAATAAACTGACTACAATTATTAACAGTTCAATCACAATCACCTCTATATACGCTTAAAACACTAAAGAAACTCTTTCATTATAACAAAAAACCCTTTCTTTCCAAAATAAGAAAGAAGGGGCCATTTACTTGCTTTCATGAAACAAGTTTATGTCAAATTCAGATTTCATCATTTTAAAAACTTCATGTCTGTTTTGCCATTGAGTTGGCTGTGGCCAGAGTTCAGCACTTTTCCTTATAACTTCACATCTTAAATTTTGATATTCAGTTTCTGCTTTATCTTCCTTTTTCTTAAAATATTGTGCTGTTGCATAACCACCTACAATGAGTAAGACAAAAAAGATATTCATTTCACCGTCAAATAATAAGTGAAAGAAAGCATCAGCCTGGCCTCCAGTTGGCTTAATAATAAACACATAAAGGTACGCTATAAAACCCATTAGCAAAATGAAAGTAACAAACTGCGCTCGAAAACACTTGAGTTTATACTTTTCAAATTTCCTTTTTTTCTCGACCAAATTGTCGAGCATTTGTTTTGTTGGTTCGTCAGTATGATTCTTTAATTGCTGTATTTTTATTTCAATCGTGGTCACGCCCTCTCATCCAACAATACATTTCGGTTAATATATTGTATGAGGTCGTCCACAACGTTATGAAGCAAATATGCTACTTAATAGGGATTTTTAATACCTGTCCTTCATAAATTTCATTTCCCGTTATTCCATTATAGCTACGGATCGTTTCCATCCCAGCTTTACTGTTGTAATACTTAATAGCAATAGTAAAAAGGGTTTCTCCACCTGCTACCTTATGTGTTTTGATTTCCTTATACTCTTCTTGATCACTAGTTTCCTCGCTGTTCGTTTGTAAAGACTCCTCAGTTATCTGGTCGCCTTGCTCAACTTGCACTTCATTCCCACTGTTAGAAGTATTAGGTGACACCATTTCTTCACTTTCTAGATCTGATGTATCTTGTTCATCTTCGATTGAATTACTACTAGTTACTTCTTCTGACTCACTAGTAGACTCCTGACCATTTGAAATAAATACAGTATCTTCCCCAACAATTTGATCACCTTGAGTTTTTTGAGCATTCTTTCCATTAAAATATAGGTTCATAGATAAAATGAATATGGGAAGTAGAATAAAAAACAAAGCTAAAAGTCTAATAACAGGATATTTCATTTTAACCTTAGCTTTTTTCGACTTCTGCCCTTTGTGAATTTCACTCCGGGGTGGATAATCTCCATGTTCCTGTTTATATTCATCAATCATTTTCGTACGTAAGCCCTCTGCTTGATCTGATTGTCCTTTTTGGTGGTTCATTTATTCTTTCCCCCTCTTACATATTGCCATCTAATTTGAATGGCAAAGACTAGATCAATTAAGTAATGAGCCAATATGGTTGTAAAAAGGTTTGCTGTTAGTTCATAAACATACCCTAATAAAATACTTATAGAAATCACCATTAAAAATAATAGCCATTTAGAAAGATATCGAAAATGTAGGATTGCAAAAATAATACTAGCCACCCATAGACCAAAATGTGTTTGAATAACCCCTCTAAATAATATTTCTTCTGACACCGCAATAACTGCAGTAAGAAAAAAGATATGTGGGATAGATCGCTTTTCAAAAATCTTCTCATTAATGCCACCATCATCAACAAGATCTTGTGGTGCCAACTTAAATATACTAAAATCCACAATAATCACCAATAAAGCTGTTCCGACCCCATATAAAATAAAATCAAAGTCTCTAAAATGAAATAGCCCAAGAAATTCTTGTATATGATCAAAGAGAAAAAAACCAAAAATAATGGACACACAAATAAGAAGAAATTGTGTAAAATATAAATTTTGTACGATTTGCTTATCTGTTAATTGATTAATTAATTCATTTTGTTTCTTAAACAAATTTTATTCACTCACCTTGCAAAAGATCAGTCTTAATTCTTCTTGCCAGCTTCTATCTTTCTCCTTTATTTCTGGTCTAGCTTCTGGAATATATAATTCATAATCTATTCCACACACATCACAGCAGTTTTTTTGCTTATTATCATATGCTTCATTGAAATAGGAGAGTAATTTTTTTCTTCTACATGTTTCGCCTGCTAGCCATTTGGACATATCTGTTAGTTTTTCATGCTTTAGAGCTACCCTTTTTTCTATTTCGTGCCAGATTGTAGCTGTTAAGTTTTCCGGTGAAACATTATGTGCTCGATGTTTATAAAAAGCATTCTCAACATAACGCCATTGAGTTTCAGTTAACCCAAAAAGCTGCTGTATTTGTTCTAAAGTTACTTTTTCATGTTGGAACATATAATAAATTGTTTGGTTTAAAGCATCATAATTAGGGAATTCTGACTCAACGAGCGATTTCGGTATTTCATAGTCTGCATCTGTTACTAATGTAATGGCAACACTTTCCTTACCATCCCGGCCTGCCCTACCTATTTCCTGCATATAAGATTCTAATTGTGATGGAAAATGAAAATGAAGGACAAATCTAATATTCTGTTTATTAATCCCCATACCGAACGCATTCGTACAGCATACAATCTGCAGTTGATCATATAGAAACTGCTGTTGAATTAGAATTCTCTGTTCTTGTTCCATTCCACCATGATAATAGGCAACATCCGTTAACCCTGAATCAATTAGTAGTTGTGCTACCCTTTCTGTCCATAATCTACTAGAGCAATAAATAATTCCCGGGCCCTTTAAAGTGCTGACCAATTGATGTACTCGATCAATTTTTTCTTCTAATGAATAACATCTTTCCACTGATATTCCAATGTTTGGTCGATTTATCGAAAAAATAAATTTTTTGAAATTCGCATCAAATCGAAGAATATGATGGATATCTTCTAGGACCTCTTTTGTCGCAGTAGCCGTTAATGCTAAACAAGGAGGATTTAAAAGTGCTTCTTTTATTTCACCGAGCTTAGAATAATCTGGTCTAAAGTCATGTCCCCATTGAGAAATACAATGAGCTTCATCAACAACAAATAGAGATATTCCAGCATTTTTTAAGGCATTCAATACATAATCATATTGAAGAATCTCTGGAGAAACATAGATATAGCGATACTTTCCTAATTCTTGTAGAATTTGTCTTCTTCTTAGAAGGGAAATTGTACTATTAAGGGCAACAACTCTTTTCTCCCCTCTTTTCTTAATTTGTTCCACCTGGTCTTCCATTAAAGAAAGTAGTGGAGAGACAATCAATATCGGCCCTTTTAAGAAATAACCTGGAAGTTGATAACACAACGACTTCCCGCCACCCGTCGGGAGCATAGCGACAACATCATTTTCTTTAAGAACTGCTTCAATAATTTCTCGCTGACCTTCACGAAAGTGTTGTAATTGAAAGTGGGACTGTAACACTTGTTCTAGCTTTTGGATGTTTCTCCCCTCCCGATGAGCGCATAAGTAAGTCTAATTTGAAAATAACTGTATTCGTTATTTAAAAATTCTCTCACTTTTTTTAACTGATGTGTGTTCAGCCTTGTGATTGCTCCCATAATTTTATTGTAATCTTCCTCATTCAAAAATGGTGTTGGGATATATTGTTGATCATGTAATGTAATTTCGACAATATGGTCTTCAATTGTACTTTGCTTGAGTCTTCTAACTGTAGCAATTTCAGCAGGGTCCAATCCTTGCAGTAAATATGACCTGGTAATTTTCGTTGAAGAGGTAAACCCTTCAATATGCCATTTATCTTCTAACATTTCGTTTAATAACAAATATTGATTTTTGTTAGTTTGAAGAGACTGAATGATGGAATGAACAACATTCCAAAACAATAAATACATATAAGTTGAATCCTCTTCATGCTTATATGCTATTTGCTCAAAAGTTAATCCAATTTTTTGACTCGATGTTAATCTTTGAACAAAAATAGTGGCATCCTTACTTGTTTGGGTATTCAATATATCCTTAAGTTCACTGTATAAGCGATCGGTTAACTCATTATTAGAACGGTCCCGCTGTTTTAGAAAAGTTTTCACCCACTGTAAATCTTCTTGATTTTTCGTTACAGGCAAGTAGTCTTTTTTTTCATAAGCATAGTTCGATAATACTTGAACGAGAAGAGAAAGCCTCCTCCACAAAACTCTTCCAATGTCTCCATAATTCCAACCATTTAATTGCGCAGGAATCGGATTATTCCCTAGGCTTTCTTTTAAAAATTCATTTCCTTTATTTGTTAGTCGAGATTTATTATCGGGTAGTTGCTCAATCAATCCTTGTTTTAAAAGAGCATTCCATGTTTCATCGGTTTGTATTCTTGATAATTTCGGAAATAAGCTAAAAAGGAACGTGACATTAAAAAGTTTGCCATCTTGAATTGTTTGTGAAGATTTTTTCCCATTAAGTAAATGATAAATAGCGGAGACAGTTCTTTCTCCATTAAATTGCTTTAAGCAAAAGAGCATGACAGTATGGAAATAATCTAGCTTCATTATACCACCCTACAATGTTTGACAATATTCGATTACCTTTTCTATTTTAACAAATTTATGGACTTTCGTTTAGAAATTAATCAATTTATTGATTAATAAGTAGGAAACTTAGCTATGAGAACGATTATCAAAAGAGTTTTCTATTGAAATGTCAAAAAAACCGTTTTACAATACAAGATAGGCGTAACAGAGAAAATGAAGTTTTTCGATTAAGAATCACTCATTTTATCAGTTCTACCATATAATGTGGTATGATTTTTATCAGGAGGTTTGTTTAATGGCAAAATATACAATAGTTGACAAGGATACATGCATTGCATGTGGTGCTTGTGGAGCGGCTGCACCAGACATTTATGATTATGATGATGAAGGTATCGCATTTGTTACATTAGATGATAACCAAGGGGTTGTTGAAGTACCTGAAGCCCTTGAAGAAGATATGATGGATGCTTTCGAAGGTTGTCCAACAGATTCAATCAAGATTGCTGATGAAAAATTTGATGGCGATGCTCTAAAGTTTGAATAAAACGAAAAACCCCTCTTAGATTATAGAGGGGTTTTTTCTTATAAAGATCTTGTATGGAATTGCAATTGATTAGTTAACCAAAATTTCAGCCTCGAAATAATAAGTAGGAATATTAAGGTCATTAGTATTCCTTTTATAAAATTAAACGGCATAATTGAAGCAACAACCAATTGCTTAGTTGCCTCAGCAGTCATAGCCGGTGAATTCAAAAACAGTGTGTATGCAGGCATAATAATATAATAATTTAAGACGCTCATAACAGTTGTCATAAGTAACGTTCCAATCACTAGACCTATCAAAAGACCTTTTAATGATTTATAACGTCTAAACATGTACGATGAGGGTAAAATAAATATAGCCCCAGCTATAAAATTAGCTACCTGACCTACTGGCACACCAGTTGCACTCCCTTGGATTAGGTAATGTAAGACGTTTTTTATTGCTTCCACCATTAAGCCTGCTGCTGGTCCAAATACAATCGCTGCAATTAATGCGGGAGCATCACTAAAATCGATTTGCAAAAAGACAGGAAAACCGGGAAACGGAAAATCAAGCATCATTAGCACATACGCTATACTGCTCAACATCCCAACTGTTACATGCTTTCTTACCTTACTTTGATTCATTTTTCTTCTCTCCCTTTGCTGATCGCACTCGAAAAAGAAGAAGCTCTTAGACTCTTTAATAAGTCATTTTTAATAACTTATCAAAAAACCCTGATTAATCATGATCGATTTGAATCATGATTAATCAGGGCGTTTATTGCAAGTCTAAATAAACGTTTATAAAACAAATTTTAAACGTTTGAACCTCCATCTTCTCACATCCAGACTATACTGTCGGTTCTGGAGTTGCACCAGATCCTGCCATTATTACGGCTCGCGGACTTAGAAATAAAAATTTCATCACCGCCGGTCGGGAATCGCACCCTGCCCCGAAGATTGATCATATTATTTTTTACAATTTTATTATAATATGATGAGATCTTCTTGTATAGAAAGATGTTTCAATGGAAGATAATCATTTTAAAAAACATTAAAAAGCTTTTCTAAAATAGCTCATTACTATTTATCAGAGTAAATCCACTTTTGTAAAATTTACAATATATATTTGCTTATCATTTTTTGCTTAAAATTAGGACTTGTTCCGGATATATAAGTGTATTACTCATATCATTAGCCCTTTTTATTTTTTCAGGACTGATGTTAAATTCCTTTGCGATGGATTGGATGGTATCACCAGGTTGTACAACATACATATCTTCATTATTCAAATATAATGTTAACTGTTGATTTTGATAAATTGTTTCACCGTTAAGATCATTCCATTCCTTAAGGGACTTTATTGATACATCATACTCACTTGATAGTCCCCAAAGAGTATCACCTTTTGTTACCGTAATTACCTTCTTCTGTGCTTCTTGTTCATTCATTTTGTTTTTCTTAGATTCGTCTTGTATTTGATTTTTATCTTTATTTTTGTTTTCCTGCTTTTCTTGATTAGCATGTGCAGTATGAGATTCAAATACAAATAATGGATCTAATGCGTGTTCTTTTTCATACGTCCATTCACCTTGATGTAATTCGAAATGCAAATGTGTACCTGTAGAAATTCCTGTGTTCCCAATAATTCCTACTACTTGTCCCTTTTTAACGTTTTCACCTTCATTAACATTACGTTTACTTAAATGCGCGTAAACTGTTTCATAGCCTTCTGGATGTTCAATAAATACAACGTTTCCATATGAGTCGGAATAATAAGATTTTGTTACCTTTCCGTCTGAAACAGATACAATCTCCTCCCCCTCTGGAGCAGCAATATCTATTCCTTTATGTTTTCCATGTCGTGTTCCGAATGTATCTGTTATTGTCCCATTAACAGGTTGTACCCATTGATCTTCTAGCTCTTTTATGTATGATTCTGCTTGCACATGATTTTTTTCTATTACTAACATCCCAATTGCAATACTTAATGTTAATAAAACGAAACTCATTCTTCTAACTAGCATTTTTCTCCTCCTGTTTCATTTTTTAGCTATTTAGTTTTTATTGAATAGCCATATCTTTATAATGTTCCGGAGATTTGCCTTTTACATTTACCATGCTTATAAAAATGTACTCAACGGTCAATGTATGAAGGTCTGTCTTAAAAAAGAACATGTGTAGTATGTAACATTATTTTCCTAACTATACATAAAAAGAGACTCAAAATTTTGAGCCTCTTTTCCTTATTTAATCGGATTTGGTGAGTATGGTACTTCAATCGGCTTGGTAACATTCATAACACCAATTCTTTCTTCACTTATTCCATTAAACTTAACTGTTTTATATCCAAAGTCTTTTGCGGTTAACAAGAGTGATTCTAACATCATAATACTTTGTTCGTTGTTTTTAATATCTTTGTTTTCATTAAATTCAATATTCAATTGATTTTCATTTTCACTAACATTAATAATGATATTATTTCCAATAGAAGGCGATAAATTGTATGCTGGTATTCCGTTCTTCATTAAATCAATTGCCTCGATCATAGTCTTCAATGGCTCGGGAGATGGAACAAGTAATTTCTTCGTATTTTTGTCATGTTGATAAATAAGATAAGCTTTTTTTCTTATTTGTGAGATATCTATTTCCGTTACCAATCCTGTATTACCGAACTCAATACCTTCCTTCCCATTTGTAGAAAGATTGGCCCTTTTTACACCAATCCATCGAAATGTTTCTTGAATTGTTTCTTTAAACATCACTTCTGCTGAAGAAGAAGTGATGCCTCCTTCACCTTTATAATCAATATAGACTTCTTCAGGGTCTTCTTTTGAAGATAGTTCCGAATTCTTAAGCTCAAAGGATACAGGTCCTAACTCGTCAAAGAAATCCTCGGGTATAAACTCATGTATTCTCTCAAGTTTTTCTTTGTTGTTATTTCCTTGTAAAGTAACTGGAACAACATTTTGGGCTATTTTATCAGTTAACCCAATTGTTACAACTTTTTCCGAATCATTAGCATTGGTTACATAAGTTATGGATTCTTGATCTAGCATTGCCATCTCTTTCATGTTTTCTGTATCAAGAGCGATGTTCTCATTTTTATCCTCAGTTATTGCTGATTCATTTATATTATTTTCCTCTACTTCCGATGATTGTGGTGATTCTGCAGTCTCATGCTTTGAAGCTTCCTCTGAAGATGTAGTGGTCATATCCATATTGCTTTCCTCACTAGAAGAGGTAAAGCTATTAAATACATATGGAGTCATAATCGCAAAAATCATTAGAGCCGCAACAGAAGCAATTGTAGGAGCAACCCAAGTTCTCGTTCTCTTTTTAACCTGTTGTTTAAATTGTATCTGTTGATAAATTTGATCAGCAGTTCGTTTATCCTTGACAGAGGGTAACTGCTGTAAAAGCTGCTCAAGTTGGTTTTCATTCCACTCCCGTTTTTTCAATCGAAAGCCCCTCCTTTTCGGAAAAATTGTTCATATGCTTTTGCAATTGCTTAATCGCACGGTGTTGTGTTGTTTTTACTTTACTTACAGTCCATCCTAACACTTCAGCTGTTTCTGTAATCGATAACTCTTGAATATATCGTAAAATAACAACACTACGTTGATCAATTGAACAAGAATTTAATGCTCTGTATATCCATTGAACTTGTTCATTTTGTATAGCGACCTCATCAGGTAATGGTTGCTGCTCATCTTCAATCTGTTGTTTTTCCCAATCAAATCGCTCTAATATTCTTTGACGAATCGTTTTTTGTTTCCGAAACCAGTCAATGGCCACATGTCTGGCGATAGAAATAAGCCATGTTTTTTCACTACTTCTACCTTCAAATTTATCATACGATTTTAATACACGAATATAAACTTCCTGAACAAGATCCTCTGCTTGTTCACGACTTTTTACCATATAAAACAAAAATTGAAAAAGATCTGAATGATATTTTTCATATAATTGTTGAAAGGTATCCTCCATGATTACCCTCCGTTCATTAATATAGTCGTAAAGAACACAGTAAAGTTTCAAATAAATACCGCGTAATTTAAATGAAATATTTATGTAATATTTGCCATAGCTATCTCTACTTTACCATGTTTTATAGAACTATTATATATTTTATAATATGATTCTCTTAAACTCACAATTGCTATCATATCTTAACATTTATGTAGTGCCCTGGATGCTCTTTATATCCCCCTTTAACATTTGTGACTCAATATAAGATTATGCCATTCTAAAACCAAAAAAATCGTATAGCTAATAACTAGCATACGATTTTTTCTACTCCTCTATATTAAATCTTTAAGAATCTTTTTTCTCTTTATTAGAAGACTTTGTTTTAAACACTAGAGCACTCCGCTCATATTCAACATCCTTAACACCTAAACGGTGATTAATTACCCTCGCAATGGCAAAAAAATAGTCCGACAATCGATTTAGATACTTTAATACCACTTCGTTTATTTCCATCTCTTTTTGTAATGAAACAGTGCACCTTTCTGCCCGTCTTGTTACAGTTCTTGCAATGTGAACAGCTGCTGCTGCAGGGCTTCCACCTGGAAGGATGAATCGTTCTAATTCAGGGGCTTCCTTTACATAAGCATCAATGCGATTTTCTAAGAACTCGACCATTTCATTGCTTGCTTTATAAGGATATTTTTCTTTCACAACGGCTAAATCTCCCCCACAATCAAACAGCTCATGCTGTATTTTTTCAAGTTCTTGATATATATCCTGAAAAAGAGGTTCCGTCAGATGTGTCATCGCTTGACCAACAAAACAATTAGCTTCATCAATTGTCCCATATGCTTCTACACGTAAATGATCCTTATCAACACGTCCGCCTATTATACTCGTTTTTCCACTATCACCTGTTTTTGTATATAAATTCATTTGTATCACTCTCCACATTTTCAACTTACTATTATTTAACCATGTGTATGTTTTAAGGTCTAATGAATATCTGCTAAAAATTAGACAATCTTGTTTCTTATGAAACAAGATTGTTCGTCAGTATTATTCAGATTCTAGCTTTTTTCGAGGCAAAAAGAAACTAAATGTCGTACCTTCACCTATTTTGCTATGAACAGTTATTTTTCCTTGGTGTGCTTCAACAATGTTTTTAACAATCGCTAACCCAAGACCTGTACCAGCTCTTCCTCTTGTTCTTGCCTTGTCTGCCTTATAAAAACGTTCAAATACAAACGGCAGATCCTCTTCAGGAATTCCACTTCCAGAATCTTGTACATCCATTGCTAAGCCATCTTTTTCCGATGTTACAGTTATAGATACCATTCCATTTTCATTCGTATGACGAATGGCATTATCTATTAAGTTTGTAAGCACCTGCTCAATTCGATCTGGATCTATTACATAATTGGTTTCATTAAGATGAATGTCTGTTTGAAGATTAATCATCTTATCCTTAGCAGGACCTTGGAATTTACGGCTTATCTTGTCAATAAACTGCGGGATAGATACTTCATCCAAATTCAAGGATATATGTCCTGCTTCCATTCTAGCTAAATCTAATAATTCGTTAACAAGTCTTCCCATTCGTAACGATTCATCATATATAACTTGAGCAATTTCCTTTTTCTCATCTTCCGTACTTGCAATGTCATCAACGATGGCTTCACTATATCCTTGCAACATGGATATAGGTGTTCTAAGCTCGTGACTAACGTTAGCAATGAAATCCTTTCGCAGCTTATCAAGTCGACGTTCTTCTGTCATGTCTCGTAGAACTGCAACAGCTCCTCTTACATACGATTGATTATATAAAGGAGTCATTAAAATAACCCAGCTTCTACCTTGTATCATAATTTCAGTCATTTGTTCTTTTTCAGTGTTAACAACTCGTTGAAATAAACCTTTTGCTTCAGGTGGGAGCTCTTCATCATTTTTGACTTGCATTCCCTGCTCGTAATACCAGGCTTGTAAAAATCTTTCAGCAGGTGGGTTTGTTACTAAAATCGTTCCATCAATATTTAAAGTGATGACACCATCAGCCATACTGCTTAAAATATTTGTTAAATGCTCTTTTTCCTGATTAAGAGCGTTAATATGAAACTTAAGCTGTTTTCCCATTTGATTAAAGGCTATACCTAACTCCCCAATTTCATCGTTTGACATAATAGGAACCTTTGATTCAAATTTCCCTCTTGCCAGCTCCTGAGCTACCTCACGCATTTTTCTTAATGGATAGGTGATTCTTGTTGATAAGAAGAAGGCAAAAATTGTCGTTAAAATGATTGCAACTCCAGCGGCTAGGATGATATATTTGGTTGTCTCTTTTGTTGTTTCATGAACAGCTTGAAGAGATTGTGAAATATATACTGCTCCTTTTTCTGTATCTGACACCTTATATGGAATACCAACAATTAGTACCTCGTCTTCACCATTAGCAAAAACATCATTTGGAGAATCTAAATTTGTGCGTTTACTAATTTTTTCTCCTTCTGTAAGAGGTAATGATAATTCTTGATCATCTTCTATATCTTCAAATTCTAAGTGAGGCAGATCCTCGTCTATGATAGGCGAGTTCCAGTAAGAATCTTTATCTTCAATAATTAAAATATGTGTTAACTCATCTGTTAATTCCCACGCAATTGATCTTGCTAAAGATTGATCCTCATGACTTTCCATTATGGCAGAAACCTTTGTACTTAATTGTTGTAATTCATTTTCGGCTTCATCCACGTGATAATTCTCAATGAACTCTAGCATTAAAATCGTTAATACAAATAAAACAAAGGAAACGAGTAAAAGTATCGTTCCCCATAGTTTCCCTACTACACTTCTCCAGAGAATCATGTATGATTTACCTCGAATTTATACCCTACTCCCCACACCGTAACAATCATCTTTGCAGCTTCTGGAGAAACTTTACTCAACTTCTCTCTTAGTCGTTTAACATGTGTATCCACTGTTCGTAAGTCACCAAAAAATTCATATTGCCATACTTCCTTCAATAACTTTTCCCGATCATACACTTTATCTGGAGTTTTAGCCAGAAAATACAATAATTCATATTCTTTAGGAGTTAAACTAACTTCATTTCCATCTGCAGTTACTCTATGTGCATCATGATCAATTGATAGATGAGGAAAAACGATTACATTTTTTGCTTTTGTTTCTGTTTTCAAATATGACGTTTGAGAAGACCTTCTAAGTAATGCTTTTACCCTTAAAACCACTTCTCTCGGACTGAAAGGTTTTACAATATAATCGTCCACACCCGCTTCAAAGCCTTGTACTCTGTTTGCCTCTTCACCTTTTGCTGTTAACATAATAATCGGTGTTGCCTTTTTTTCACGCAATTGCTTGCATACCTCAACACCATCAATACCAGGCATCATTACATCTAACATAATTAAGTCGTATTCATTATTCAATGCTAATTCAAGCGCTTCATCACCGTTCTCAGCTTCTTCAATTTCATAATTTTCTCTTTCTAAATACATCCGTAAAAGTCGACGAATTCGATCTTCATCATCAACGACTAAAATTCTGGCAAATTGGTTCTCTTCCATAATAAGAACCCTCCTTATAGGTAAGTGTTTCATATTTGGTATTTAATCATTATGTATATATTAAGAGTATAACAAAAAGCCTTCACTGCAAAGAGTGAAGGCTTTATTAGCAGTGTTTATACTGATTGTATGTTTATAACTGATTATTTTGCTATTATTAGGCCAACTTAAAGCAATTATGCATATGAGTGTAAGCCTGCAATAACTAAGTTAACAAAGATCAAGTTAAACATTATGATCGCAAAACCTACAACTGCAAGCCAAGCTGATTTTTCTCCATGCCATCCTTTTGATAAACGAAGATGCAAATAAGCTGCGTAAAATAACCATGTAATAAGAGCCCATACCTCTTTTGGGTCCCACCCCCAGAACCTAGTCCAGGCAATCTGAGCCCAAATCATCGCAAAGATAAGTGCCCCAAGGGTAAACACTGGAAACCCAATTGCTACAGATCGATATCCAATTTCATCAACAAGCTCAAGATTCACATTTTTAGTAAATGGTTTAATCATTTGTCCGATGCGTTTTCGGAATATAAGTCGAATGAATCCATATAGGATTGTACCAACAATAACTGACCAAATAACTGTGTTAAGCTTAACTGCAGAAATGATCGCAGGCATTTCAACTAATGGTTCAAACTTTCCATCTGTGACTAGTTCACCCTTATGAGGTCCTACTAATGCCGGTATCGTATAAGTCATAACAGCTTCTTGCTCATTTTTATCTATCCAGTTAAAATCTGCTTGATAATCAAGACCTCTAAATGTACTTGTTATAATAATGAATCCTAGTGTTACAACAAGGACGTACATAATAGATTCCAACCAAAAGGTTTTCTTTGATGCTTTTGTTTGATCAACAACTGTCACAAGGTGAATAATTCCTGCCACAGCACTAATCGCTAAAATTGCTTGCCCTAAAGCAGCTGTTGTCACATGAATATATAACCAATGACTTTGTAGTGATGGGATTAATGGATTAATATCAGTTGGAAACATACTACCGTATGCAATAATTAATACGACAATAGGCAAAGTAAATAAACCTAAAATTGCCACCCTATAAATAAAGAATAAGATAATAAAAGCAAGAACAAGCATCATCCCAAAAGCTGTTGTAAATTCAAATAAGTTACTAACAGGTGCATGTCCTGATGCAATCCACCTTGTGATGAAGTAGCCTAGTTGTGATAAAAATCCTAAGATGGTTGCTGCAACAGCTGCTATCGTCCACTTACTTATTTTATCGGACTTATTTCTTTTATCACGAATCGAGCCACCGAACAAAAAGATAGCGACTAAATAGATAATAAAAGCAACCTCTAATAATGTACTACTTAATGCTGCCACAATTTCCCCTCCTTTAACACTATTCTTTTTCCTTCTGATCTTTAGGCATATTCAAAGCTGTATCTTCTACTAGACTTTTAAGCTCTTTAGATAGACCATACCAATTTTTATTTGTATGACCGGCAACTAAAACTTTGTCATCTTCACGCTTAATCCAGATTCGTCGGTGATTCCAATACATCCCTTGAATGACACCGATCATAAAGATCGCTCCGCCAATACCTAGTATCCAAAGTGTTAAATCTTTTCGAACAGTCAGCGCAGTCAAGTCTTTCGTTTCTATACCTTCAAATTTCATTTTAAATTTATTCTCTCCTGAAGGTTCAATTGTCTGCTGAATTGCTACAAAGCTAGACTCTCCCTCAGGAGTCTCAGGAGTAAACATTTTGAAAACAAAGGCCGGATTGTCAGGTATTCTCGTTTTCGTTGCAGGAACACCTTCTTCATCAAAATAGAAGTCTGGTAAATAAGTTGAGATTTCAACTTTATATCCATTACCTAAATCATATTCTGTTTGAGGATCTAAAAGATCTACTGTGATTTGCCCATAACTCTTTTCTGTTTCTTTATCTATTAAACTAAATGTCATTTTATTTAGTTCATTTAGTTTATAGTCCACTTGATAAAGAGAAAATGATTCAAATTTCAGCGGCTCATTTACTCTAATTTCTTCTTCCTTAACTTCTGTTAACTCAGGTGTTGCTCCGTGTACAATTTCCCCTTTTCTTTCATATAATACGACATTTGATTGGAAATTTTTCACTACACTGCCGTCACCAACACGTGTTATTGCTTCTTCAAACACTTCACTTTCTTTGTCTTTCTCGTAAACTTCCATTATAAAATCTTTGTTTTCAAGATAGTAACGACCTTCTGTACCTGGTATAACCGCTGTTTCACCTTCTCTAACCCAAAGAACCTCATCAACATACATTCCTGGAACAAAGCGAAGCATGGCACCAAATAAAAAGAGTATCAGCCCACAATGATTCACATAGGGACCCCATCTTGAAAATCGACCTTTTTCGGCTAAGATGTTTCCGTTTTCCACTCGAACACGATAGCGCTTTGAAGTTAGACGTTTCTTTAGTAATTCTACATCATATTCATTTGTCACTGTGGAAGAATAGAGCCTTTGGCGTTTCATAAATGAAGCATGTCTTGTAACCCCTTGCTTTTTTAACGCTTTGTATAAAGGAACAAAACGGTCTAAGCTAGCTATTACTAGGGAAATCCCAATTGAAGCTACTAAGATCATATACCACCATGATCCATATAAATTGTGAAAACCTAACTCATAATAGAGCTGACCAAGAAAGCCATATTCATCTTTGTAAAACTCACTCGCTGTTACAGACGGCGGGATGTACATCTCCTGTGGAAACACAGTTCCTAACGCAGAAGCTAGTAAGGTTAAGAAGATTAACCACACGCCTACCTTTACAGAGGAAAAGAAGTTCCAAATTTTATCGACAAATGTTTTCTTATATGTTTGAGAGCGTCTTGCAGACCCTTCGTATTTCATATCCAATAGCTTTTTATCTTCTTTTTTCTCTTTTTCTCCTATTGGATTACCACAAGATTCACATAATAGAGTTCCTTCCGGATTTGCATGACCACACTCACATGTTACCTTATTCATGCTGAAAACTCCCCGTTTTAAGGTTTTATCTGTTCCATATAATCTCTAATCATTCTTTCTGTTAACGTTCCTGAGGTAATACCGACCACGATCCCATCAGGATTAATCAAAAAGGTTGTTGGTAATGGTCCTACACCGTATGCGTTTAATACTTGGCGATCTTTGTCAAGTGGGATTGGGAAAGATAGGTCATGTTTATTTACGAAGCTCTGAACAGCAACGTTTGACTCAGCAATGTTTACTGCTAGCACCTCTACTCCCTGATCCTTATAATAATCATATTGGTTGTCCATATATGGCATTTCCCGCTCACAAGGCTTGCACCATGTTCCCCAGAAGTTTAAGAACACTCCTTTTCCTTTGTATTCAGAAAGCTGATGCTCGTTTCCTTCTAAATCTACTAAGACGAAATCAGGAGCTTTTGAACCAACCTTTACCTTTTCTTTACTAACAAAAAAGTTTGAATATAACGTATATCCTAATGCACCAATTAATAAAATTAATATGATAGAGCGCATAAGTAAACGGTTTTTCTTCATTTACATACTCCCCTACTATTCCAACATTCTAGGTCATTATATCACTATCCAATTACACGATATGATCAATTTTTTGAAGTTTATGTGAAAATTACTAAGCGTTTTTTCCGTGTTGTGCGAGAGCTCGAAGCTGTTTTACTTCGTGTGGAGTTAGCTCCCTAGAATCACCTGTTGCAAGTCCACTTAAATTTAAAAAGGCAAATTTTTCTCTTTTTAGTTTCATTACTTGATGACCAATCGCTTCAAGCATACGTCTTACTTGACGATTACGTCCTTCATGGATTTTTAATTCAACAATACTTGTTCCCTTCTTTTTATCAACAGACAATACTTTCACATGTGCAGGTGCCGTTTTCCCATCTTCAAGATGAATACCTCGCTCAAGTTGACGAATCTTTTCTCTTGTTGGGATCCCTTTAACTTTTGCAACATAAGATTTCTCTACTTCATATTTTGGGTGCATCAATATATTGGCAAATTCGCCATCATTTGTTAATAAAAGGACTCCAGATGTATCATAATCCAGTCTCCCAATCGGATAAATTCTCTGTTTAATGTATGGGAAAAAGTCTGTAACAACCTTTCTACCTTTATCATCTTTAACAGCTGAAATAACACCTGTTGGTTTGTAAAGAAGTAAATAAACAGGTTCCTCCCGCTCAAGTGGTATACCTTCCACTTCTACTCGGTCTTGATCCGTAACTTTAATGCCAAGCTCCTTCACAACTTTCCCGTTTACTTTTACTTTTCCTTCTAAAATTAATTCCTCAGCCTTACGTCTAGAAGCTATACCAGCGTGAGCAATTACTTTTTGTAAGCGTTCCATCTCTTTCACCTCGATAACATATTACTGCTTTCTATGTATTTTCACAAGTTACGACAATTAGGATGCTCGTTTTAAGTTATTCTTTATTCCTAAATAAAAAACCTTCGTTAACAATAACAAGCTAAAATAATAGATACATCAGTTTCAAACCTGTTCGACAAAATTTTGCTTTATCATCATACCATAATTTCTATAGTATGTAGTAATGACTCATTGAATTTCTTATGCATCATCCATAAAAAACTTATCCTTTTTAATAGTATAAAAGAAAAGAACTTGACCTAAGTCAAGTTCCAAGTAAATGTTATGCAAATAATAATGTGACAATCACAATTGCAGCAATAATACCAACAAGATCTGCAAGCAACCCTACTTTTAATGCATCTCCCATTTTCCTAATTCCTACTGCTCCAAAATAAACCGTTAAAACATATAATGTCGTGTCGGTACTTCCTTGCATGGTTGCAGCTAACATTCCGATAAAGGAATCTGGCCCGTATGTTGCAATAATATCGGAAGTTAATCCTAGTGCAGCTGTACCTGATATCGGTCGAATAAATGCTAAAGGCACGATTTCAGCAGGTATATTTAATAGTTCCAATGCAGGCTTCATAAAATTCATAAGAAACTCTAATGCACCTGAAGCTCTAAATACGGAAATGGCAACTAACATCCCTACAAGGTAAGGTATGATCGAAAAGGAAATAGTAATTCCCTCTTTACCGCCTTCAACAAATGATTCGTACGTAGGCACTTTCTTTAAAGTACCGTAAATAAGGATAAAACCAATAATAACGGGTATAATCCATAATGAAATGACTCCTATAATCCCCATGCTCGATCACCCTTTTCTTTTTCTCCTGTAATAAAAGAATCGATCTATCATGATTGCCCCGGCAGTTGATAGAAATGTTGCAATTAAAGTTGGCCCTACTATACTGGTTGGTGACGATGAGCCATAGGTCATCATAATGGCAATGACTGTAGTTGGAATTAAGGTTAAGCTTGAAGTATTAATTGCTAAAAAGGTTATCATGGAACGACTAGCTTTGTCAGATCCTCCATTTAATACTTTTAGCTGTTCCATCGCTTTAATACCAAGCGGTGTGGCCGCATTACCCAGTCCAAAAAGGTTCGCCATCATATTTGAGAGCATATAGCCCATAGCAGGATGGTCAGGTGGTACTTCTGGAAACAACCTTGTCACAATCGGCTTAAACAAATTACCTAGTTTTTCTAATAATCCAGCTTCTTCAGCAACCTTCATTAAACCAAGCCAAAATACCAACACACTAATGAATCCAATTGAAATAGTGACTGCCTCTTTTCCACCTTTAAAAATTGCTTCGTTTACTTCATCCATCGTTCCATTAAACATGGCAAAAACGATCCCAATAACTGTTAATAACACCCATATTAAATTAACCATTAGCTAACACCTGTTATCGCAAAAAATAGGTTTTTAAAAAGATCCCAAAATGAGCCTTTAGGTTTTTCGACCTTTCCATTATCAAAATAAATCGGGATGTCAGCTATCTCTCGCTCTTCAACTTTGACAGATAGTTTTCCTACTACATTCGGCACTTTTTCAAGGTCTTCCCATTCTTCTTGTGGTTTTTGCAATGAAATATTAATTCGAACGTTTTCTTGCTCTTCTTTTGTAAGCGGATAAAGTACATCTCGGTTTATAAAGACTTTATCATCATAAAATTCATTTTCTATATCTCTAAGTGTACCTTGATGCTTTAGATTGACTAACTCATAGTTATTAAATGCATAGTTATGAAGATTCATATGATCCTTCCAATCATCCGGATCATTTAGTGTTACCACAATAGTATCCATTCCGCCCTTTGATGCAGTTGATACCAACGTTCTTTTTGCTCTAACTGTATAACCTGTTTTACCACCTGTACTATATTTATAAAGGCTAGTTAACAATTTATTTTTGTTATGCCATACTCTGTCCCATTTTTCATTAGGGTTAGGAGCTTTATGAGTTTCTGTTCCAGAAATTTCTTGATACGTCTCATTTTTCATTGCATATTGAGTTAGAATGGCCATATCGTATGCTGTTGAATAATGATTTTCATGATCATCAAGTCCATGGGGATTAGCAAATTCAGTATTTGTCATCCCAATTTCCTCTGCTTTTTGGTTCATCATGACAACAAACCCCTCTAGACTACCTCCTACATGTTCAGCAATAGCAACTGCTGCATCATTTCCTGAACGTAGCATCAGTCCATAAACTAAATCTTCTAGTTTAATTTTTTCACCCTTTTGTAAATATACTGATGACCCCTCAGCTCGAATGGCTTGTTCACTAACTGTAGCCATTTCATTTAGTTTTCCAGACTCTATGGCAAGAATGGCTGTCATGATTTTTGTAATACTAGCAATACGCATTTTTTTATGTGCTTGCTTTTCATAAAGAATTCTTCCAGATTCCTGCTCTATTAATATGGCAGTTTGAGCACTAACACCAACAGCAGATGTTTGCTTAGGAACGATTCCCATTAACAAAAAAATGATGATAAAACCTGCTGTCACTTTCTTAATATGCGGCATAATACATCCACGTCCCCTTACTCGTTCGTTTTGTACAAGTTTATGCACGTGGACAAAGCTTATGAATGAAATTTCGGAAAAATGAAGGCTTTCACTAATTTACAATAGTGAAAGCCTTTGTTTTTCTTATATCAATAAAAGCTCCATTTTAAAAATGAGACTGAACCCCAAAATCTATTTCTTCACGAATTGTTATAAAATCCTCTTCCAAGGAATGAATAAATCGAACAAATGAGGGAGGGGTTGTTTTTCTAAAAACGATCATGTCTGAGTCAGTATAAGAACAACGACTATTTTCATACCAGGTGTCATTTTTGGGATGGAAAAACCTTTCAATGCACTGATAATAAATTTTCTCAAATAGCTGCCTTGCATGAGAGGGTGTTATGATAGAGTTTCTTATCATTTGACGACATGCATCAAGTGCCTCCTCACAAAAAACTAACAAACCTCTTGCAGCTCTTAATAATTCAAGTAAATATGGTCTTTCCCCCTCAGCTTCATCTTCTAAAGACCGTATCGTGATTGAATTCATGTAAGTTGTCATTTTTCCAACTACATTTTCTAAAAAGAATGCCACCTTTTCTGTCTCAGCTCTAACTAATGTGTTGTCCATAGGACACATCCTCTTCCCTCCCGAGCAATATTATGAAACTGTTTATTTACCTCTTATGTCATCATTAGAATATTATTACTTTCATATAAAAAAAGACTGCTCAGTTTAAAATATTTTCCCCTTATCTAGGAAAGATATCTCAAACCGGCAGTCAATATTATTTTAATTCTTCTAATGTTTCATTAAATTTTTCAAAAAATAAATCTGCTTCTTCTTGTTCAAATGCATCATCTGATTTCTCTGGAAGTGGCGGAAGTTCTTTAATTGATTTGAGACCAAAATACTCTAAAAATTCTTTTGTCGTTCCATAAAGAATTGCTCGTCCAGTTCCTTCAGCTCTTCCTACCTCTTTAATTAAAATCTTGGAAACCAGGGTTTGAATAGGTCTTTCTGTTTTCACACCGCGAACTTCCTCTATTTCTGCTCTTGTGATTGGCTGTCGATACGCCACAATAGCTAATGTTTCCAAAGCTGCTTGTGAAAGTGAAGCATTTCCTGGAGATTCAACTAATTTTTTTAAATATGTTGCATGTTCTTTTTTTGTTGTTAATTGATAATGTCCTGCTACCTCGACAAGCTCTATCCCTCGTTTTTTTTGTTTATAACTGTCAGAGAGCTCACTTAAGATATCCATAACTTCTTGTTCTTCGAGCTCCAACACCATTGCCAACTGTTTTAGGGAAAGACCCTCGTCTCCTGAAGCAAATAATAATGCTTCAACGATTGAATTCCACTCAATCACACCTAAGGCCATGTATTATTCACTCCCCATTATATAAATATCTGCAAAATTATTTTCTTGTTCGATTAAAATTAAATGCGATTTCATTAATTCTAATATAGCCAAAAAGGTAACAACTAAATGATCTTTACTGTTTGAAGGAAACAAATCACTAAAACGGCGTCTACCTGAATGTGTACGCAAATCAGTGAGAATTTCCTCCATCCGTTTCTCAATCGGAATTTCTTGACGGGTTATTTTTGTTTGTACAGGCTTTTGAATTTTCTTTCTCCGTAGCATCTTTTGAAAAGCCCCTAACATATCATAAATGGTTACATTTAATGAGTCGATTTGCTGCTGTGAATCTGAAACATATTCACTCAAGTCACTAGGAGCCTTGGTAAAGACTTGGGAGCGACCTTCTTCAAGAGTTCTTAAATCATCTGCAGCCTCTTTATATTTCCTGTATTCAATTAACCTTCTCATTAATTCATCACGTGGGTCTTCTTCTGGCTCTTCCCCAAATTCATCCTCAAACAGTTCTTCTTCTTGTTTGGGAAGAAGCATTCTACTCTTAATGGAAAGAAGCGTTGCAGCCATAACTAGATATTCTGACGCAATATCAAGGTGGAGCTCCTGCATCGTGTGAATATAAAGCATATATTGTTCCGTAATTTCTGAAACAGGTATATCATATATATCAATTTCTAAGCGATTTATTAAGTGAAGTAACAGATCTAAAGGACCTTCAAAAGCATCAATTTTAACATGATATTGCAAATTCTATCCCACCATTCTTACAACTAGCCACCATATAGTATAGAGCAATTTTTCGACATGTCCAATAGTTATTTCATTCGTTTCACCATAAGTTGGTAATGAAAACTTAAAATGGACCATTTTTTTCAGTTATTTTGATAAAAATACCCTGTTTCTAGTCATTAGCCCATACACATCAGCGGTTTGCTCATATATTACAAGTGTAATAGCTAATCATTAAGGAGGAATCAAACATGGGTGAAGCAGGTTTTAACTACGGCGGAGGATTCGCGTTAATCGTTGTATTGTTTATTTTATTAATTATCGTTGGTGCTGCTTGGTTATAATAGCAACAAGAAAGCTGCTGACAATCAGCAGCTTTTCATCTGTTTTCGTAAAAATTTATGGTAAACTACTTACACAAATTAAATATGGCGGAGGTGAAACAACTATGTATGATGCTGCATACATTGATTATCTCATTTATTTTCACTGTGAAAGAGACTATTTTGAATGTCATGAGGTGTTAGAGGAGCATTGGAAACAGGATCCACCGAAAGAAAGAAAAAAATATTGGGTGGGCTTCATTCAAATTGCTGTTTGTGCCTATCATCATAGAAGGGGAAATTTTGCAGGGGCTTTAAAAATGATTTCAAATGCAATACATATCCTTGAAAATGATTCATTAAATATCAAGAAATTAGGCTTACATAGTGAAGAGTTAATTAAGATCCTAAAGAAACGTAAACATGAAATTCTTGATCATAAACCCTATTATAGTTTTAACCTACCTATAAGAGACGATAAATTAATGAGTCTTTGCCTAAAGCGTTGTGCCGAGAAAAACCTTAGTTGGGGTGTGGAAAGCGACTTACATGATGAGTTTTTGTTACATAAACATACAAAACGTAATCGCACTGATGTTATTAATGAAAGATTACATCAACTAAAGATTCGTAAAAATAATAGATCAAAATGAAGAAGCCGGAAATCTCCATGATTTCCGGCTTCTTTTTAACAATCCTTACACTTTTCAAAAAAAGCTTCAGTTTCGTCATTTGGAACAACTGATTTGTTTTTATAGAGGTCGATAAGTGCACTTACCATCTTTTTGCCGATACCTTGTTGTCGGTGAGAAGGATTAACTGTTATGTGTTGTACTTCCACCGTATCTTCATCTTTAAATATAACACCAATAGCACCTATAATGTCTTCATCTTGCTTCCAGAGAAACAACTGCCATTCATCTACTGTTTCATACTGTTTTATTGTTTGCTGTAATTGCTTTAAGTCTTTTTCTGCAGGCATAAAAGACAGTAAGCCCATTGCAATCTTTTCAAAACTTTTTTTAAAGCGAATTAACATAGATACCCCTCATTAACGAATTAGCTTCCTTCAAGAAAGCAAAAGTATTAAATCGATAAAAACAATACATATTTTTCCAATATTTTAAAATTACTTCTCAAAACATTATATACAGTTTTTTATCGATTTTAAACACTTTTACCAAAATTAATCAAGGGACTTTAACAAATTACCCATTTCAATCGCTGTAACTGCTGCTTCATAACCTTTATTTCCAGCTTTTGTTCCTGCTCTCTCAATAGCTTGTTCAATCGTCTCTGTTGTTAATACTCCAAAGACAACCGGAACACCTGTAGATAAGGATGCTTGTGAAACACCTTTTGCAGCCTCATTACAAACATAATCATAATGTGTTGTAGCTCCTCTAATGACTGTTCCTAATGTAATAACAGCATCGTACTTACCGGATTCAGCTAATTTTTTTGCTACTAGAGGAAGTTCAAACGCACCAGGTACCCATGCAACAGTTATATCACTTTCCTCTACACCATGTCTTTTTAAACCATCTTCAGCTCCACCTAAAAGCTTCGATGTAATAAATTCATTAAATCTTGCTACAACGATTGCTACCTTTAATCCGCTACCAATTAAATGACCTTCAAAAGTATTCATATTTAATTCCTCCAATGTAATGTTATATAACCTTCTTTAAAAATGTAGGAAATGTCCTAGTTTTTCAAATTTTGTTCGCAAATACTGTTCATTTTCTTCTCTTGATGGCATTTGAATAGGAACTCTATCTTCGATAGTAAGTCCATAGCCTTCTAATCCAGCAATTTTACGAGGATTATTTGTTAAAAGCTTCATTTTTTCGATACCAAGATCTTTTAAAATTTGTGCTCCAATCCCGTAATCTCTTAAATCTGGTGCAAAACCTAATTTTTCATTAGCCGCAACTGTATCATAGCCTTGTTCTTGAAGCTTGTAGGCTCTCATTTTATTAATTAATCCGATTCCTCTACCTTCCTGACGCATATACAAAAGAACCCCTTTTCCCTCTTTTTCAATTTGGGAAAGAGCTGCATGTAATTGTGGCCCACAATCACATCGGTAAGAACCGAATACGTCTCCTGTTAAGCATTCAGAGTGAACTCTTACTAGAGTAGCTTCCTCAGGGTTAATATCACCTTTTACAAAGGCCACATGTTCCTTCTCATCTAAAGAATTTGAATACCCAATCGCACGAAATGTTCCAAACTCAGTAGGTAATTCAATTTCAACCTCTCGATTAACAAGTTTTTCTCTTCGGTTTCGATATTGAATTAAATCCTTGATTGTGATAATTTTCAAATCAAACTCTTTAGCAATTGTTAGTAAATCAGGCACTCGAGCCATTGTACCATCTTCTTTAATAATTTCACATATAACTCCGCCTGGCTTTGCACCACAAAGTCGAGACAAGTCTACGGCAGCCTCTGTATGTCCCGCACGACGTAATACACCACCCTCTTTAGCTACTAATGGAAAGGTATGGCCTGGTCGTTTAAAATCAGACGGCTTTGAATCATCCTCTAATAACGCTATAACTGTATCTGCACGCTCAAATGCACTAATTCCTGTTGTATTTGTTTTATGATCAACACTTACTGTAAAGGCTGTTCCATGAGGGTCTGTGTTATGAGTAACCATAGGAGTAAGGCCTAGTTTTGTTGCTTGCTTTTCAGTAATTGGTACACATACAAGGCCCCGACCATGTTTAATCATAAAATTAATTGCTTCAGGAGTTACCCGATCAGCTAAAGAAACAAAGTCCCCTTCATTTTCTCGATCCTCATCATCTACAACAATAACGACTTTCCCTTCCCTAAGGTCTGTTATCGCTTCTTCGATAGTATGAAACATGATCATACCCCCTCTATCTAATTATCCCACTATGCAAATCCATTTTCTTTTAAAAATGATTGGCTTATTGAAGAATTTGTTTGCGTTGTTTGCTGAGTAACGAATTTCTTTATATATTTCCCAATCATATCACATTCAATGTTCACAATATCTCCTACACCTTTAGAGCCGAGAATCGTTTCTTGTAAAGTGTGCGGAATAATTGAAATAACGACCTTGTCTTTTTCTAATCCAAAGATTGTTAAGCTAATTCCATCAATTGTAATTGATCCCTTATGTATCAATGTATCTGTAAGTTCCTCCGGTAATTGAAGTTCATAATAAACAGCATTGGATACTTGTTGTTTTTTCACAATTTTCGCTATTCCATCAACATGTCCGGAAACAAAATGACCTCCAAAACGTCCATTTGCAGCCATCGCTCTTTCTAAGTTAACTGCTGAACCTTGTTTTAATTGTGCTAAAGAAGTACTTCTAACGGTTTCAGGCATAACGTCAACAGAAAAAGCTTGATCTGTATACTCTGTTACTGTTAAACACACACCATTAACAGCAATACTATCTCCTAATGCTACATCGTGTAAAATGGTCTTTGCTCCTATTGAAAAGACAATCGCATCTTTTGAACTCTTCACGCTATTAATTGTTCCAATTTCCTCAATGATTCCAGTAAACATAAAGTGTCTATTCCTCCTTTCATGAAAGTGGATCATCATATATTCGGTTACATTGCCTTACTCAATGAGTAAGGCACAAAAAAACCCAAAGTCTATAGACTTCGGGCTTTATTATTTGAAAAATTGATATTTGAATATGTCAAATAAGAGTATTAAGTTCCTTTTTTAAAACAGAATTTAATACACCGCAAAAAATTCGCGCAATTCTTCTCCCATCCAGACTTTAACTGTCGGCCCTAGAGTTTCACTAGATCCACCGTTAACAATTGTTAACGGGTCACGGACTTAGAAGATATTATACCTTCATCACCGCCGGTAGGGAATTCCACCCTGCCCCGAAGAATGTAAAACGAAATATGAAGTTATAAATTTATTTTATCCGTATAATGTGAATGTTGCAATCTTTATGTTTGATTTAAGTTGATTATGTCGATAAAAAAAGACTGTGCTCACTTAAACACAGTCTTTTAAGGCCTTATTCTTCGTACACTTTTACTTCTTTCATAACATCATTTGGTTTAATTTTGTATACTGCTTCTAAATTGTCAGTAACTTTACCAAACACTGTATGAACACCATTTAAATGTGGTTGTGGCTCATGAACGATGAAGAATTGGCTGCCGCCAGTATCTTTTCCTGCATGTGCCATTGATAATGATCCTGCTTCATGCTTATGAGGATTCCCTTGTGTTTCACATTTAATTGTGTAACCAGGTCCACCAGTACCCGTTCCATTTGGACATCCACCTTGTGCTACGAAACCTGGAATAACACGGTGAAATGTTAATCCGTTATAAAATCCTTCGTTCGCTAATTTTTCAAAATTAGCAACTGTTCCTGGCGCTTCATTTGGATATAATTCTAATCCTAGTACATCGCCATTTTCCATTGTAATTTGTCCTTTTTTCATATGATGAAACCTCCATTAAGTATAATCCGTCTAATAGACATGAACACCTACCTATTCTACTATAATCAAAGGAGGAACGCCAAATAGATCACTTAAATTCTTATAAAAACTTCACCTTTAACGTATTGACAAATATAAAAAAGATCTATAATAGATGAAGTAGAGTTGATTTGTTCTAAATTTGTAAGGAGGCATTAACTTTGAAAAAATATGTTTTAAGTTTCGTTGCTTTTCTAATGATTGCTTTTCCATCACTAAGTTACGCAGATGCTGTAGTTGGTGATATGATTATTACTCTTGGAGAGAATTTAACTGAACAGCAAAAACAAACGATTTTGAATGAAATGAATGCAACTGAAGAGGATCAAGTTATTACTGTTTCAAATGAGGAAGAACACAAATATTTAGGTGATTATATTCCAAAAGCAACTATTGGAACAAAGGCGATCTCTTCTACCAGTATCGTGATTGAAGAAGCAGGCTCAGGTCTTGAGGTAAAGACGAAAAACATTAACTGGGTTACTGACGAAATGTATTTAAATGCATTAATGACAGCAGGAGTAAAAGATGCTTCTATCTATGTAACGGCTCCCTTTGAAGTATCTGGTACTGCAGCTTTAACTGGTTTAATTAAGGCTTACGAAATCTCATCAGAAGAAGCTATTCCAGAAGATGTAAAACAAGTTGCCAATGAAGAGCTAGTCACAACTGCTAAGCTTGGAGATGAGGTTGGAGCAGAAAATGCGTCAGCTTTAATGGCAAAAATTAAAGATGAAATTGCTAAAAATGGTGTTCCAGAAACAGATGCAGAGCTACGTGCTCTCATTGAAAATGCTGCCAACGAACTTGGAATTACTCTATCTGAAGCAGATATTAATAGTTTAATTGAGCTATTCAATAAAATGAAGGACTTAAATATTGATTGGAATCAAGTAGGTCAGCAACTGGATCAAGCAAAAGATAAAATCTCCAATTTTCTAAACTCTGAGGAAGGTCAAACCTTTTTAAAACAACTAGAGGACTTTTTCGTTGCTCTATGGAATGCGATTATTTCCATTTTCACGAACAACGAACAAACAACTTAATATCGTCACACAAAAAAGAGCAGCACATTGGCTGCTCTTTTTTGATCCTTATTTTGTTACTTTAGACTTTAATGGTAAGTCATTTACAATAATATCCGCAAAGCTTTCTCTTTTAACAACTAGTTGAGATTCACCATTTTCTACAAAAACAACGGCAGGACGAGGAATTCTATTGTAATTGTTTGCCATTGAGTATCCATAAGCGCCCGTACAGAATACAGCTAAAATATCATCTGCTTTCACCTCAGGTAAAGGTAAATCCCAAATTAACATATCTCCACTTTCACAGCATTTTCCTGCAATCGACACAGGCTTATCATGTTTTTCTGTCACACGATTTGCTAATACGGCCTCATATTTTGCTTGATATAATGCTGGTCGGATGTTATCACTCATACCACCATCAATAGCCACATATTGTCTAATGTTAGGAACTGTTTTTTGAGATCCGATTGTATATAGTGTTGTACCTGCATCTCCTACAAGTGAACGGCCTGGCTCAATCCAAATTTCTGGCATACTAATGCCCATCTCACTTACTTGGGTTTTCACAGCGTCTACAATCTTTTCTACATAGTATGTTGCTGGTAATGGCTCATCTTCTTCTGTATAACGAATACCAAATCCACCACCTAGATTTACTACTTCAGGGATAAACGAAAATCTTTCTTTCCATTCTTTGATTTTTTCAAAAACACGTTCTGCTGCCAAAACAAAGCCAGCTGTATCAAAGATTTGGGATCCGATATGACAATGAATTCCTAATAAATGAATAGAATTAGATTTTAGTACAGAATCAATCGCTTGCTCTACTTGACCATTTAATAAACCAAAACCAAACTTCGAATCTTCTTGACCAGTTGTAATATAGTCGTGTGTATGCGCCTCTACACCTGGTGTAACACGTAATAATACAGGCACTTTACTACCTGCTTTATCCTTCGATATTTCTTCAATTAACTCAATTTCATAGAAATTATCAACTACAATACAGCCAACTTCATGATCCAGTGCCATTTTGAGTTCTGCACGACTTTTATTGTTTCCATGAAGATGAATTCTAGAGGCAGGAAAACCTGATGCAACTGCAGTATATAACTCTCCACCCGACACAACATCTAGTGACAAACCTTCTTCTTCAATTAACTGAAACATAGCAACTGATGAAAAAGCTTTACTCGCATATGCAACTTGAGCCTTTACACCCATTTTTTCAAAAGATTCTTTAAAACTTCTAGCACGTTCTCTAATTAATGCAACATCATACACATACAAAGGTGTACCGTATTCATTTGCTAACTGAATCGTATCTACTCCGCCTATTTCTAAATGTCCTTTATCATTTATCTTACTAGTTCCATGTAAGAACAAATTGTATCCCCTCTTTCTACAGCTAGGCTCTTTTTTATCTTATAGACTATTAATTAGTAAATATATAATAGGCCTTTGTTAGGTAATTACAAGGAAAAAAGACAGTTAACACCAGCTGGTCATTAACTGTCTGTTATAAAATTTCCTGCATGAAATTAAACATACAATATCATAAAAGAGGGGTTCTTTCAATGTCACTTTACCCTATTTTGGCTGTTTTTTTACATTTTGAGGGTGTACAATGCTTGGTCGTAGCTTCGCACCTGGTACAGATGTCCTAATAATGATTTGCCACAGTGCTTTTGCATTAAATGGTAGAAATGGCCATAAGTAAGGTGTGTTTAATGAACGGATACTTGCTAGAAGAAGTACAAATAATGTACTTCCAATTACAAACCCCTCTAACTTAAAGGCTGCAACAGCAATTAATAGTATTAACCTCGCTATCTTATTTGCTAAACTAAGCTCATAACTTGGTGTTGCAAAGGCGCCAATTGCTGCTATAGCAACATACAGAATAACCTCAGGAACGAATAAACCTACATCTATCGCAATTTGTCCAATTAACGCAGCTGCAATTAAACCCATAGCAGTAGAGAGAGATGTTGGTGTGTGTATAGCTGCCATTCTTAGAAATTCTATACCAAAATCAGCAAGGAAAATTTGTACAACAATTGGTATATTTTTTTGTTCATTAGGACCTATAAAGGCAATTTCCTTTGGTAATAAAGAAGGTTCCTGAACAAATAAAAACCATAGTGGCAGTAAGAAAATGGACGCGACAATCCCTAAAAATCGAACCCATCTCAGAAAAGTACCAACAGCTGGTGCTTGACGATACTCCTCCGCATGCTGTACATGGTGAAACATTGTGGTAGGAGTAATAATGACACTTGGTGAGGTATCAACAAGAATCAATACATGTCCTTCCAGCAAATGATTTGCGGCAACATCCGCTCTTTCCGTATATCTTACTAGGGGATAAGGATTAAATCCTTGGTGTACCAAAAATTCTTCCACTGTTTTGTCCGCCATCGTAATACCGTCAATTTCAATTGCTTCTAGTTCCTGTTTAATTGTCTTGACTAATTCAGGATTGGCAACGTCCTTTACATATGCAACACAAACATCTGTCTTTGAACGTTCTCCAATCTGCATAATTTCATAGCGAAGGCGTTCATCTCTTATCCTTCTTCTAATTAACCCTGTGTTTACAATGATGTTTTCTACAAATCCATCTCTTGCACCACGGACAATTTTTTCAGTATCAGGCTCCTGTGGTTGTCTACCAGGATAGCTTCTTACATCTGCAGCAAGTGCATAGTCAATGCCTTCGATAAAAAATAAAATAAGGCCGGCTAAAAGTTGGTCAACTGCATCATCTAATGATTTAACTTTAGAAACGGATTGGTTTACAATTCGATTTTCTAAGATTTCCTTAAACTTTATATGATCTACTTCATCATCACTTATTGATGTTATCTTTTTTAAAATCTCTGTAATGTATTTTGTATCACATAGACCATTTAAAAAATACATATTTACTTGAAAATCTAGTATTTGGAGCTTACGAATTCCAATATCAAATGTCGTATTTAAACCGGCATGTTCAATAAAGAACTTTTCATTCTCAGCAAGGTTTCCAGATATCGGATATTTTTTTTCCTTAGTGTCCGTTGCCACGATATCCGCTCCTTTCTAATATTAATTCCACTGCCTTTAAAGTGATTGGGCACCCGTTTTTCACACTATCCTTCCGCGCCATTTTTCCTATGTCGCCAATCCCAACAATAATAGGAACATTTAACTGATCTAAACAGTACACGGTGTCCCCGCTTATTCTTCCAAGTTCAAGATCTTTTAGTCCACTTTTGTCAACACCGTACTCTGTTAATTCACCGAATCGATCAATACTTACGTCAACCCGTGTCCATTCCGTCTGGTGTGTTTTAGATGCAACAGCAATAATACCAAGCACTTCTATGTTAGGATGCTCCGCAACATATTTTAAAGCTACCTCTCCAGCTCCTTCTCCTAATAAACCACAGTCGTCAAACATGACAAATACAGGGTCATTTTTGGCCTGGAGAATAAGCTGAACAATTTGTGCCCCACTTAAGGTCGATGGATTTCCCTGTGTTTGTGAAATTGTTCTACCACCTATTTCAGATGCTACATATTCAATTGTTCGTGCAGCATACTCATCTCCATCTGTAACAAGAATGACCCTTCGTTTATTTGTCAATGTTTACCTATCCTTTCGGTTTAAAGATAAGTGCCATAATAAATGCGAATAGAATTGCCGCTGATATACCTGCAGATGTTAACTCAAAAATTCCGATTCCGATTCCAATAAAACCATGTTCTTTTGCTTGTTCCATAGCTCCATGAAGGAGTGAATGCCCAAAGCTGGTAATCGGTACAGTTGCCCCTGCCCCGGCAAATTCTATGAACTTGTCATAAACCCCAAAGCCATCTAGAATTGCACCCGTTACAACAAATGTACTCATTACATGAGCTGGAGTAAGCTTTACAAAATCTAATAGAAGTTGTCCAACTACACAAATGGCACCACCTACAACAAATGCCCATAGATACTCCATTAGTTGCTCACTCCTTTATCGGCTCTTTCAAATACGACTCCGTGTGCTATTGTTGGAATTGATTCTTTTTGTTGAATCATCGTTGGGCTTAATAATGCACCAGTTGCTACAACAAATACACGATTTAAATTTCCTTTTTTAAGCTCTTCAAAAATGTGACTGTATGTGACTACAGCTGAGCAACCACACCCACTTCCACCAGCAAATACTTTCTGATCAGGTCGGTATACCATTAATCCGCAATCATTATGTTTATTATGAACATCATATCCTTCTTCTTTTAGAAGCTCTTTAACAATAGGACTACCTACACCAGATAAATCGCCTGTAAGAAATAAATCATAATCATCAGGAGTACGGTTTAAATCCTTTAAATGCTGAGCAATTGTTTCTGCAGCTGCCGGTGCCATTGCCGAGCCCATATCAAAAGGATCTTTAATGCCAAGGTCAGCAACCTTACCTATCGTTGCAGCAGTAATTTTTATATTACTAACTTCTTTACTTATTAAAACAGCCCCGGATCCTGTTACTGTAAAGGTAGCTGTATCTGGTTTTTGTCCCCCATACTCAGTTGGATAACGAAACTGTCTTTCAGCGGTTGCATTATGACTACTCGTTGCAGCAATAACATTACTTGCAAAACCTCCATCAACTAAAGCAGAACCTAACGCAACGGTCTCCATTGACGTTGAACATGCTCCGAACATACATAAAAATGGAAGACTTAAATGTCTTGCAACATAATTTGAAGTTACATTTTGATTGAGTAAATCCCCAGCTAAAAATAAATCAACATCATCTGTCGTTTTATTTCCTTTTTTAAGACATTGTTCAATTGCTTGCTCCATTAATCTTCTTTCTGCTAATTCCCAATTATCTTCACCACAATGAAGCTCTTTATGTTTGATATCGAAACCTTTTCCTAGAGGTCCGTCCGCTTCCTTTGGACCAACAGCAGTTCCACTTGAGTGAACAAATAATGGATTTTCAAATTGCCATGTTTGTTTTCCAGTTAGTTTCAAAATATCCACCTCACCTTAGAAAGATAAACCGTAAAAATAGCGAATGATTCCAACAATGTAAGCTGCTACAACACCGAAAACGATCACGCTTCCTGCAAGTTTAAACATGTTAGTTGCTACCCCTAGAACAATTCCTTCACTTCTATGCTCAATTGCAGCACTTGTCATGGAATTTGCGAAACCTGTTATAGGAACGGCCGAGCCCGCTCCAGCAAATTGTCCCAGCTTGTCATATATACCGAATCCCGTCAACAAAGCAGATATTAAAATTAGTGTACCCGCTGTTGGGTTTCCAGCATCCTTTTGAGAAAAGTCAAATACATTCATATAGAAGTTTTGAATGGCTTGTCCACATAGGCAAATAAACCCACCAACTAGGAATGCTTTCAAGCAATTTAGAAGATATGGTGGTTTAGGCTGATAATTTTTTATTTGATTTTTATAATCTTCTTTCATCTTCGCCATGTTATTACCCTCCTTAATGATTTACAAAATAGACCCAATGAAAAAGTGATCCAGCAATTTTTCCAAATACAATTGCCATTAATAAAATGACAATCTTTTCTCCTAAGCCAATTCTTTTTGCTAATATAGGAAAAACATTCAAAACCTCTGTTAAAGCTGCTGCTAACATTCCAATAAATACCCCGCATAAAAGTCCAATTGGAATTAACCATAGCTCAGATTGAAATAGGGTAGTATCCCTTAAACTAATCCATCCCGTTATAACAGTTCCTAAAATAATTGCCCCTTCATAGACATGAATGTACTGGTATGTCTTTGTAAGCTGTGTTAATCTTGGGATGATTCCAAGTACTGCTAAGAATGCAACATACCCCGAACCAACAACAAGCCCGCCAGATAAACCAATAATGATAAGAATAATACTATTTAGAATCATCATTATTTCCGTTTATATTCTCTTTATTTTCATTCATGGCAACATATTGATCCAGGTCCAGTTGATAATTAAAGATCTCTACTTCTAAGGGGCTTGGTTCTTCATTAATTCTTTTCTTAAACAAATGATTAAAAAACAAGACCATTCCTAAACCTAAACCAAGCGAATAAGGAATTTGTAAAATTAATGGATGTGCATTTTCTTTTCCTGTGACAATTTTATAAATCCGTTGATGAACAGCTCGCATGCTTACATCTTCATGAAAGTTCATAATTGCAAGACCTGCTCCGATAAAAAGCAGGAGCCAGACTAGACAAAATAAAAGTGGAGAAAGCTTCTTTTTTTGGTACATAATTTCCACTATCGTTTGAGTAGCTCCAATTGCCTGTACGTCTATTTGGCGGTCATATTTATGTATTTCTCTTAAAACATGCATAACATCAATGACCACCATATTTTTATCACTTAGTTGAATTTTGTGAATAACAATTTTATTTAGTTTTTCGGTCAACTCCTTATCGCCGACAACTAGTGCAATTTTATCAATTGTAATGACATCGTTAGGATGTACTTGAATGCGGTGACGAAGTCTAATGTATACCGTCTTTTCCATCAAGAGTCACTTCCTAATGATTGTTTTTAGTTCATCCACTTAAATTTATTGATTGTTATATGTAGTATGCATTGCCTTATTTTAATCATGCAGATCTGTCTATAAGTCCAACAATTACCATTGTTGGTTTCAGAAAATTCCAAATAAAAAAGAGGAAAACATTGTTTAATCAATGTCTTCCTCTTTTTTAAACTTGATTCATTTTATCTTTCATTTGCTGCAATATTTTCTTTTCTAACCTTGATACTTGAACTTGAGAAATTCCTAGTCGATCAGCCACCTCAGATTGGGTTTGATCCTTATAATAACGTAAAAAGACGATAAGCCTCTCACGTTCATCTAAGTCTCGTATTGCATCCTTTAAAACCAATTTATCAAACCATTTTGTTTCTGTATTATCTGCAATCTGATCTAACAAGGTAATAGGATCTCCATCATTTTCGTAAACTGTTTCATGTATCGAAGAAGGTGCCCTTACCGCTTCCTGAGCTAGCACAACGTCCTCAGGTGATATATCCAAGTGGTTTGCAATTTCTGCAACTGTCGGTACCTTCCCCAACGTTTTTGACAATTCATCTCGTGCTCGTCGTATTTTATTTCCTAATTCCTTCAATGAACGGCTTACTTTAACCGTTCCATCATCGCGGATAAATCGTTGAATTTCCCCAATAATCATTGGCACAGCATAGGTAGAAAATCTTACATCATATGATAAATCAAATTTATCAACAGATTTTAATAACCCAATACTTCCAATTTGGAACAAGTCATCAGGTTCATACCCACGATTCAAAAATCGTTGAACTACAGACCAAACTAGACGCATGTTTTTTTGAATAATTAAATCACGTGCCTCTTGATCTCCTTCTTGACTACGACGAATTAATTCCTTCACTTCATGGTCTTTTAACTGTGTATTTGATTGATCGTTCTTGACCTCCACATCCATAGCAAGTCTCCCTTTAATTGCATAAAGCTTTACTTTTCGATAAGTGTTTTGTCAATCTAACAGTAGTTCCTCTTGTTTCTGATGACTCGACTGTAATTTCATCCATAAAGTTTTCCATAATGGTAAAGCCCATTCCTGATCTTTCAAGTTCAGGCTTCGTTGTATAAAGAGGTTGTCTTGCCTCTTCAATATCAGCAATACCTATTCCTTCATCACGGATTGTTAATTGAACAATTCCATCTTCTAACGTAACAGAAATGTAAACAATCCCACTTGGATCATTATCATATCCATGAATGATGGCGTTAGTAACAGCCTCTGAGACAACTGTCTTAATCTCAGTTAACTCATCCATTGTTGGATCCAGTTGAGCAATAAAAGACGCAACCGTTACCCTTGCAAATGATTCATTCTGACTAAGCGCTGAAAATTGAAGGTTCATTTCATTTCTCATGATGCCACCCCCAACGTTTGTAACGCTTTATGCTCGTCTTCTTCTAATCGAATAATCTTAAATAAACCAGACATATCAAATAATCGTTTGACTGCAGGTGAAATTGCACAAACAACCATCTCTCCACCTGAAGCCTTAATTTGTTTGTATCTACCAAGAATTACGCCCAAACCTGAGCTATCCATAAATGATAAATTCTCTAAATTTAATACAATATGCTGGATCGGATTTGCTGCAAGAGTTTCCGTCACCTTCGTACGTAATTCTTCTGCTGCATGATGATCAAGCTCACCTGAGAGTCGTATACAAAGTACTGCTTCTTTTACATCAAGTTCAATCGCTAGACTCAAGGTTTTACCCCTCCTTAATTTCTGGATAAGAGTCAATTCTTGATTGAACTTTTAATTTCCTGCCTGATGACAAAACTAGTTATATTTCGTCAACATTAGCTAGACTTTGTAAAATTACCCATTACTCGCTTAAATAACGTCCACCAGCCGGCCTCATCAATATCTTTCTCCGCTACTAGTTCACTTTCAGCAATAACTTTACCATCTTTCACTAGTTGAAGAGCCCCAAGCTCATCGCCTTTTTTTACCGGAGCTTTAATGTCTTTTTTCATCACTATTTCCTGCTCTACATCATCTACCTTTTCACCCTTTTTCGTTAGAACTGAAATTGGTTCTGATGTCATCACATTCACTTCTTTTTCGCTACCTTTACTAACTTTCGTTTTTGTCAGTACATGATCTTTTTCAAACAAAGGATGTGTTTGATACTGACTAAATGCATAATCTAACATCTTCGTCACTTGTGCATTTCGATCTTTAGGTGTATCTGCACCAAATACCACCGCAATGACACGCATATTATCTTTTTTAGCTGTTGCTGTTAAGCAATATTTCGCTTCATTCGTAAACCCAGTTTTTACTCCATCGACTCCCGGATAAAACTTAACAAGTCGATTGGTATTAACAAGCCAAAACTTTTTATCAGTACCTTCACGTAAATAATCCTCATACTTACCTGTGAAATTTGTAATCTCTTCGTATTTTAATAGTTCCTTTGCCATTAAGGCCATATCATGAGCAGAACTATAATGATCAGCTTCTGGTAAGCCTGTTGGATTTTTGAAGTGTGTATTTTTTAGTCCCAACTCTTCAACTTTTTTGTTCATCATATTGACAAATTCATCTACTGAACCCGCAATTTTTTCCGCCATCGCGACCGATGCATCATTACCAGATCCAATAGCAATTCCTTTTAACATTTGTTCAACAGTCATTTCCTCTCCTGGCTCTAGGAAAATTTGAGAGCCCCCCATTGAAGCAGCATATTCACTTGTGCGAACTTTTTCATCCCAGGTAATTTGCTCCTTATCCAGTGACTCCATAATAAGAAGCATGGTCATAATCTTTGTCATACTTGCAGGGGGCAGTTTTTCATCACTGTTTTTATCGTAAAGGATCGTTCCTGTATCTCGTTCGATTAAAACAGCTGATTTTGCTTTATCTGCTAGTTCAGCAGTCGTAGATTCATTGGCAAGTGCCATTGGTGTTACAGAAAGAAGCATTGTTATAAGTGTTAAACACGAAATTATCCGTTTCATTTCATAAGCCCTCCATTCTTTATACATTCCATTTTTTCCAGTAGGAGGGAAATTATACTAGGATTGGTAGGTTTTTTTATTTAGGTTGGTATAGAGTGATATGATACTTTCTGTCACATGTAGTACCAGATGTTTCGAAGGTTAATGATGATAGAAGTTTGTAGGAGGTAGTACTTGATGAAAGATTGGCGAAGTTTCTAAATTGCTTGTTTGTCATGTAAGTACATATAAGTAGGTAATAATCATTTATTGTTTGAAGGTGGGCAGTTTTAGAAGTCTTTGTACACATTGTACATTTCCACTTCCCGCCTGCTCTTATCATAGATAAAGTGTTACAGCCTTCACAAAACACCCCTGATAAAATATCATTTACGTTAATATTAAATTCGTTAAGAATATTTAAAACTGGTTGTGTATGTAGGTTTAAGATGATATTTGATAGCTGACTCAGTTGTCTCTTATTTTGTTTTTTTCTATGATTGTGTATCTCATTTAACCTCTCGATTTCAAATACTATATTTGAACTTTTAATAATTGACGGTGTGTTCCTTTTTTCTTCACCTGTTACTTTTATAATCGTATTCGCATTAGTTATTACAACACATGTCTCTATTGCAAAATCAGGGAGTTTCTTCAAGTTCAACCAATTCTTTAGCTGATATTCTTGATGTTTCACCTGACTGATAGGATCTTGAAACCCATCTACTTTCCCATTCACCTCTCTTATTAGCTGGTTATGCTTTTGATCAAAAGTAAGTGTACCTAAAATGTTTTTAGATTCGATAATAAGAATGAAACGAGGAGTTATGATTAGCACATCTATTTGAAAGTAGTAAGTTTCACCTTTTAATCTAATATCATGGAAAATATAGTAATCCTCCCCTAGAAAGCTTAAGTAGTAATCTAATGATTTTTCTCCTTTGTATCCAGCCATCCTTTTAGAATACTCATTTTCAATTAAAACTCTTTTTGGATGGTCACTCGGGATTCTCCTTAATAATGCTTCTAGCGTTTGAATTCTAATCGTTATTTGTTTTTCTTTAACCATGACCACTTTTAATCACTCCCTTATCTTTTATAAAGTAATTCAATGACAATAGTCGTAATACCTCTAAAATTGTTAAAATCGAATTTTTAGCAAGTACATTAATTTTTTGAAAATGTATCACCATTGGTAATGATATTTTCGGTTTATGGAAAAATTTTTTAAATGAAGATTGAAGGGGCTTTGACTTTTATAGTTGGTGTGGTTTTCTTATTCTAACTCAAGTTCTTTTTACATGGTTTGGTCATTTTTATGCTTGGTCACGTCATTCTTCCGATTTATCACGTCGTTTTTCCTTTGGATCAAGTCATTTTCACCTGCTGTCACGTCGTTTCCTCTTAGTCAGGTCATTTTCCTACTCGGTCACGTCATTCTTCCGATTTATCACGTCGATTTCCCTTTGAGTCAAGTCACTTTCGCCTGCTGTCACGCCGTTTCCTCTTAGTCAGGTCATTTTCCTACTTGGTCACGTCATTCTTCCGATTTTTCACGTCGTTTTTCCTTTGGGTCAAGTCATTTTCGCCTGCTCTCACGTCGTTCCCTCTTAGTCAGGTCATTTTCCGGCTTGGTCACGTCATTCTTCCGATTTTTCACGTCGTTTTTCCTTTGGGTCAAGTCATTTTCGCCTGCTGTCACGTCGTTTCCTCTTAGTCAGGTCATTTTCCGGCTTGGTCACGTCATTCTTCCGATTTTTCACGTCGTTTTTCCTTTGGATCAAGTCATTTTCACCTGCTGTCACGTCGTTTCCTCTTAGTCAGGTCATTTTCCTACTTGGTCACGTCATTCTTCCGATTTTTCACGTCGTTTTTCCTTTGGATCAAGTCACTTTCGCCTGCTGTCACGTCGTTTCCTCTTAGTCAGGTCATTTTCCGGCTTGGTCACGTCATTCTTCCGATTTTTCACGTCGTTTTCCCTTTGAGTCAAGTCACTTTCGCCTGCTGTCGCGTCGTTTCCTCTTAGTAATCTCATTTCACGCTCCCCCAACAAGTAATAACTAAATCAATACATAAAAACCACAGCAATCATAGCTGTGGTTTTTAAATCAACATCTATTCAACTGTAGCATAGATCAATTCTGGTGCTTTTACCTCTTCATTACTAACAGAGATGCTTTCATAAAGGGTCTTTCTTACATCTTCTACGTTTTCTGCATTACTATGAATCGTAACTAGTGACTCTCCTTGTTTCACACTGTCACCAATTTTTTTATTTAGGACAAGACCAACTGCAAGATCAATTTCTGATTCTTTTGTTGCTCTTCCTGCACCTAATAGCATTGCAGCTGTACCAACTGAGTCAGCAATAATTTCAGAAACATAGCCATCAGCTTTTGCTTCTAGTTCAAATTGATATGCTGCTTGTGGCAACTTTTCAGGTTGATCTACAACTGAGCTATCTCCACCTTGGGCCTCTAAAAATGTTTTTAATGTTGTTAAAGCTTTACCGTTTTCCATGACTTCAACTAACATCTTTCGAGCTTCTTCAAGAGAGTTGGCCTTTTCAGCTAAATAAACCATATAACTTCCTAATGTTAAGCAAAGTTCTTCTAAATCTTTCGGTCCTTTGCCACTTAATGTATCAATCGCTTCTTTGACTTCTAGTGCATTTCCAATTGCATATCCTAGTGGTTGACTCATATCTGAAATAACAGCCATTGTTTTACGGCCAACAAGGTTACCGATATCAACCATAGCTTTGGCTAGCTCTTTAGATTCGTCTAAATCCTTCATAAAAGCACCCGCACCTGTTTTTACGTCCAACACAATTGCATCTGCACCTGCTGCAATTTTTTTACTCATGATGGAGCTTGCGATAAGTGGAATACTATTTACTGTTGCCGTTACATCTCGTAATGCATATAAGCTTTTGTCTGCAGGAGTTAGGTTCCCACTCTGTCCAATAACTGCTATTTTGTTTTTATTTACCAATTCAATAAATTGTTTGTTCTCAATCTCCACGTGAAAGCCAGGTACAGATTCAAGCTTATCAATTGTTCCACCAGTATGACCTAGTCCTCTTCCAGACATTTTTGCCACAGGAACGCCAACTGCTGCTACTAAAGGACCCAATACAAGCGTAGTTGTATCACCAACACCACCGGTACTGTGTTTATCAACTTTTATTCCTTTAATTTCACTTAAATCAATGGTGTCACCTGATTGGACCATTGACATCGTAAGTTCAGCACGTTCATTATCTGTCATTCCTTGAAAATAAACAGCCATTGTAAAAGCACTCATTTGATAGTCAGGGATGTCACCTGTTGTATAGCCTTTGATTATGTGTTGAATTTCTTCTTTTGTTAATTCTCTTCCATCACGCTTTTTTTCGATCAAATCAACCATTCTCATATGTCTCTCACCTTTTTTTCATTAGAAATTTATTTTTTCTACAATGCTTTTTACAAGGTTTAAAAAGTTTGCTCTTACTTTTTCAGTTGTTTCTATTACTTCATCATGTGATAATGGCTGATCTAATATACCAGCCGCCATATTTGAAATACAAGAGATTCCTAATACTTTTAAGCCAGTATGTCTGGCCACGATTACTTCTGGAACTGTGGACATTCCGACTGCGTCTCCACCAAGTATACGAAGGGCACGGACTTCAGCAGGAGTTTCATATGATGGACCAGTATTGCCAACGTATACTCCTTCTTGAAGCTTAATATGTAATTCACTAGCAATGCCCCTAGCTAACTCTCTAAGTTGTTTATCATAGCTTTCAGACATGTCAGGGAAACGAGGTCCCATATCAGAATCGTTTGGACCAATTAACGGGTTTGTCCCCATGTTATTAATATGATCGCTAATCAACATAAGATCTCCGGCTTGGAAGTTTTCATTCACTCCGCCAGCTGCATTTGTCACAATTAATGTTTGAACTCCTAATTCCTTCATGACTCTTACAGGAGCTGTTACTTTATCTAGACTGTATCCTTCATAGAAATGAAAACGTCCTTGCATAGCAACAACTTTTTTCCCTTTTAAACTTCCAAAGACAAGTTGACCAGCATGTCCTTCAACCGTTGAAACAGGAAAATTAGGGATTTCATTGTATGGTATTTTTACAGGATTCTCAATTTCGTCAGCTAATACACCTAAACCTGATCCCAAGATTAGTCCTATTGTCGGTTGCTCACTATATTTTGATGTTAAGTAATTTGCTGCTTCTTTAATTAATTTACTATTCATTTTATACCCTCCTATTTCAACTCTGAAAGAAAGCTTTTTCCATGAGCTGGCATTTTCACATTAAAATTATCGGCAATAGTTGCTCCTACATCTGCAAACGTTTCTCTTACTGGAAGCTCTTTTCCTTCTTTCATTTTTGGGCTATATATTAATAAAGGAACATACTCCCTTGTATGATCGGTTCCGTGGTGAATAGGATCATTCCCATGGTCTGCAGTTAGAATCAACAAATCATCATCAGTTAATTTTTCTAGTACTTCTGTAAGTCTATTATCGTATTCTTCAAGTGCTTGACCATAACCTGCAGGATCCCGTCTATGACCGAAAAGAGCATCAAAATCTACAAGGTTTAAAAAGCTCAATCCTGTAAAATCCATATTTAGCGTGTCTTTCAATTTATCCATACCATCCATATTTGACTTTGTTCGAAGAGATTGTGTTATTCCTTCCCCATCATAAATATCAGCGATTTTCCCTATGGATAATACATCATATCCACTGTCCTTAAGCTCATTCATAACTGTCCGCTCAAAAGGCTTCAGTGCATAATCATGACGATTCGCTGTTCGAGTAAATTCACCAGGCTTACCAAGGAAAGGACGTGCGATGATACGACCAACCATATATTTGTCATTCATGGTCATTTGACGAGCCATCTCACATATATTGTACAATTCCTCTAGCGGGACAACTTCTTCATGTGCTGCAATCTGTAATACAGAATCAGCAGATGTGTAGACGATTAATGAACCCGTTTTCATATGTTCTTCTCCAAGTTCATCTAGAATTTCAGTTCCAGAGGCAGGTTTGTTTCCGATTATCTTACGCCCTGTTTTCTCTTCTAGTTCTTGAATCAAATCATCTGGAAATCCATCCGGAAACACTTGGAATGGTTGTTCTATTTTTAGACCCATAATTTCCCAATGTCCAGTCATCGTATCTTTACCATTTGAGGCTTCCTGCATTTTTGTGTAGTAAGCTAGTGGTTGATTTTGCACTGGAATACCCTTTATTTCTCGAATGTTGCTTAAGCCCAGTTTTGCCATATTAGGCATAGTTAGGCCACCCATATGTTCTGCTATATGTCCCAGTGTATCAGCACCAACGTCATTAAATTCTTTTGCATCAGGTGCTTCTCCGATCCCTACCGAATCTAAGACAATTAAAAATACTCGTTTATATGTATAATTTGACATTGATATCCTCCTTTACATTACCTTATTTTACTTTTCCATTTATCATGACATTCCATTCTCGGGAACAACTTGTCAGAAGTCTGACAACCGAACCTTCTCTTCCATTATAAGCTTTAACAAACTGTATTGACAACTACTCTACTAATCTAACCCGAGAAAAAACAAAAATAAAAGCACCTCCTTTTATGGATGGTGCTTTTTATGCACGTGGATGAAATTGTTTATAAACATCCTTTAGCCTTGTTTTGGTCACATGTGTATAAATTTGCGTTGTTGATATATCAGCGTGTCCCAGCATTTCTTGGACAGCTCTTAAATCTGCTCCATTTTCAAGAAGATGTGTTGCGAACGAATGTCGTAAAGTATGAGGAGTTAATTCATTTTGAATATTGGCTTCAAGCGCAATTTTCTTTAAGTTTTTCCAAAAGCCTTGTCTAGAAATTCTTTTGCCATGGTGATTAATAAAAAATGCGTCAGTTGGTTGCTTAGCGCTTATTAATTTTGATCGACCTTTTTCAATATATTCAATCAGAGCTTCCGTCGCTGTCCTGCCGATCGGTACAATTCGCTCTTTATTTCCCTTTCCGTAGCACCTAATAAAGCCCATTGTCAGATGCACATCAGCTAGATTTAAGTTTATCATTTCACTTACCCGAATTCCTGTTGCATATAAAAGTTCAAGCATCGCTTTGTCTCGATAGCCAAATGGATTTATTAATTTTGGGGTATCAAGTAGCTTTTCAACCTCTTTTAGTGAAAGAATCTTCGGAAGATTTCGCTCTAACTGAGGAGATTCTATCATTACCGATGGATCCTGGTCTGCTTGCTTTTCTCTAAGCAAAAATTGGTGGAAATTTCTAATAGATGCAGTGTGTCTGGCAATTGTTTTACTTGACTTTCCTGCTTCCTTTAATTCTTTTAAAAACTCAATAATATGAAGGCGGGTTACTTGATTAAAGGAAGTAATATGTTGTTTCTCTGATAAGTGCTTTTGATAGCTATTTAAGTCTCGTTCATATGAAACAATTGTATTGTTTGATAAACCTCTTTCTACAATTAAGTAGTGGATAAAATCTTTAATTTGATCCTTCAAATATCTCTACTCCCCATTATCAATAAAGAACATTAGCCTATTATACCAGCTTTCTTCTTCATTATTTACCATGTTTGTTACCTTTAAAGCTGCTCCTTCTGGTTGATCATAGCGATGCATTTCTTGATACTCTAAGTTCACCCAAATAATAGCATAATAGAATAAAATCGTAAATCCAGTAAACAGGATAAATACCTTTATCATATCCCCAACCGTTTTCATCCAGCGAATCATGGGAACCTCCAATAAGTATATTTTTCACACGTTCAATATCGTCGCTATTTATTTTGTGTGATTATTAGAAGATATGCCAAAAAGGACAAACTTTATACATACTATTTCATTTTAGATCTGCAACTCAATTTTACTGAGGAGGGCTGGGAATTTTATAGATGATAACATAACTAAAAATAAAAAGCCTAACTATAATAAGTTAGACTAGTTGGTTATTCTTGATTTTCTTCTTTTGTCTCATTTTCTTCTTTTTCTTGACATTTTACACAAATGCCATGAAAAGTTAGACGATGATCTTTAATTTTAAACTTCCAGTCACGCTCAACAATTTCTTCAACATCTTCTAAAAGATCTTCCTCAATTTCTGCAACCGACCCACATTCAATACAAACTAGATGATGATGAAAATGCGCCGCTCCTTCTTTGCGAAGATCATACCTGGAAACACCGTCTCCAAAATTTATTTTATCAACAACTTTTAATTCAGTTAACAATTCCAATGTTCGATATACAGTTGCTAGTCCAATTTCGGGGGCTTTTTCTTTTACTAAAAGATATACATCCTCTGCACTTAAATGATCTTCTTCATTCTCAAGCAACACCCGAACTGTTGCCTCACGTTGTGGCGTAAGTTTATAGCTAGCAGTATGTAGCTGCTTTTTAATCCGATCAATGCGGTTTTCCATAACACTTTTCCTCCCTCGCCGCGTTCCCAAAACCATTATATATCATTGGCAAGGAAAGTGTCCAACTAAAATGATTTTAATGTAATAAAAATAATGTCTATTATATAATAATAATTATTATTTACTAACAAATTCCACTACATTTTTCATTAAAAACGGAGAAGCATACGCTTCAAAGCTTGATGCAACGACTGCTAGAATGCTTATAAACAAAAAGACAGATACATATCTCATAAATAAAGAAAACGGAGCTTCCATTGAGTTTGTTTTCTTCATAAATAGCTGTTTGATCATTTTTAATGTAAACGATATGGCCACAGAACACATGATAATAAAAGCAGGGATTAATAAAATATTTTGTGGCAACACTGTAACAAATGACAGCAAGAACCCCTTTAATCCTAGCTGATTCACTAAAAATCCTACCGTAAATCCTACAACCATCCCTTTAATAAAGAGCATAACTAATATAACCGGCAGACCGATAATGGAAATTCCAAGTATCCACATTAATCCTAAATATTTTAGATTGTGAAAAAAGCTTTGCTGAAACATGTCTGCTGAACTCGCCACTTTTCCTTCTGCTACTTGTCCAAAAAATCGATTTAAATAATAATAAAGGTCCTCTTTTTGACTCAAGTTCATACTGTTTACAATTATGGCACCAAAAATAACTCCCATTAAAAATAAAACAAAAACAAATAAATATATTGAAGAATGCTCTTTAAGATGCTGTTTAATCGTTGCACTAATCGGCAGTTGTCTTTGCATGTAAAAATTCCTCCCGTTTTTCACTTACTAGAGTATATGAGAGGAACCAGTTTCTATGACTTAAAAATGGTTTTCTTTTATAGTTTACTAGGATATACTACTAAAAAATATTCCATATAAAGGATGTGTCAAGAATGAACCCTATTTTACTAGATTTCCCTACCGAATTCACAACAAAACGTTTACTACTTCGAGCTCCAAAAGCTGGTGATGGAAAAGCAGTAAACGAGGCAATTATTGCATCTCTTCCTGAATTAAAAAAATGGATGCCCTTTGCGCAAAAAGAACCAACTCTTGAAGAAACAGAACAAAATATTCGAGAAGCTGTTGCACAATTTATTTTAAGAGAGGATCTCAGAATTCTCATATTTGACCGCCAATCAGGGCAATTTATTGGCAGCACTGGACTTCATCGAATGAATTGGAAGGTTAGAAGCTTTGAGATTGGGTACTGGATTGATACTAGATACAGTGGTCAAGGGTATATAACGGAAGCAGTTGAGGGGCTTATCAATTTTGCTACTAGCGAACTAAAGGCTAGAAGAATAGAGATTAGGTGTGACACCAGAAATGAACGTAGCCGAAAAATCCCTACTAAACTTGGATTTACTTTGGAGGGAACTTTTCGTTCTGCTGATATGTCAGTTGACGGCAAAAATGTTAGAGATACATTTATTTTTGCTAAAACATTTGAACAACATACCTGATGAAAGGGGGAATTCCCCCTATATTCCCGTTATTTTCCCATACGTTCCTCCCCCACCCGAATTGACCTGTAATCGACCTTCTCTTGCAGCAACAATATATTCTGCTATTTTTTCCGAAACAACTTTTTGAAGCTCTGTCCTAGGTACTTCGTGTAAAATATTCATTTCTGTTCCAAACAAATCTTTCAGCTTTTCAAGTGTTTTAGGTCCAAGCCCTGGAATAAATTGAAGCGGCACTTGATGGATATAAGGTGGGCGGGGATTGTTATTTTTGAGTCCGTTAGATAACTCTTTCAAACGTTTAGAAACCCCTTTTGTGAATCTCTCACTTCCACAGCTTTCACATATTGTTGCACCAATTTCAGGCTTTTGTCCGCACTTCTCACATGTTGTTTCATAGTACTTTCCTAAATATGGATTCAATCCATAATTCGCTACAATACTACGACCATTTTCATTTCGCAATGCGTTCTTTAATTCTAAAAAGTTTGGATCATTTAACAATAACTTTTGATATTCACGACCAATTTTCGGTAATGAGTGAGCGTCCGAATTCGTTAAAAAAGGATAAGTATGTAACTCAGCTATTTGATCCGCCATTTTTGTATCAGAGCTTAGCCCTAGCTCTACTGCATCAAACTGATCTGGGTTAAAAACTTCCTTTAATGATTGAGATACGCCACTACCATATAAGCTCTTATGCGGTGTGAAGATATGTGCAGGTATAAATAATCCGTCTAGCTCTTTTACAACTGTTTGTAATGTTTTTCCGGTTTCATATATCCTTTGTGAACTTAATGTGTTGTTGGTTACTCTTTTAGAAAGCCAGATTGAGAATTCTTTCATTTTTTGAAGTGTTGGAAAATAGACTAAAACATGAATTGGCCCTTTACAGCTTTCATCATAAATTTCTAGCTCACTTCCAAGAATTAGTGTTGTTTGCTGAAATCGTATGCCACCACCTTCTAACTCAACACAACTCCCATCCTCAAGAAGTTTTTCGAGAGTTAAAATGATTTCTGGTACATGACAATCAATGATCCCTACAATATCGATCCCTTTATGTTCACTTGCTTCAATTAATATGTTTTCCAAGGTAAGTGACCTTGAAGCAGTAATTTTCACTGGCTTTCCTGAATTTGTTTGTCCTATATGAATATGTAAGTCAGCAAAATAACTGTTCATAGGTGCTAACATCCTTTAGTTTTATAATTATTTACTTGAATTTTTCACAGTATGCTTTAATCGTAAATACTGAACAGCATAGGCTGTTTTCGCATCGTAAATTCGTTTATTTGCAATCATTTCTTCAGCTTCCTCTAGTGTTACCTCCATCACCTCAACAAATTCATCCTCATCTAATTCTGCTGCCTCTGAAAGCTTTTCAAGATTTTCCGCAAGAAATAAATGAACAAGTTCATCTGCAAAACCAGGAGATGTATAAAAAGAAATAAGTGGTTCTAAATGAGTACAAGTGTACCCTGTTTCTTCTTCAAGTTCTCTTCGTGCTGTCGTTTCAGGTTCTTCCCCTTTTTCTAGTTTTCCGGCTGGGATTTCCACTAAATTACGTTCTAATGGCTTACGAAATTGCTCTACCATAACAATTTTATTTTCCGGAGTAATCGCTATAACTGCTACAGCCCCTGGATGCTTAACAATTTCTCTTGAACTTGTCTTTCCGTTTGGAAGTTCAACTTGTTCTACATATAAATCAATAATTCTGCCTTTATAAATCTCTTTAGATGATAATGTTGTTTCGTTCAGTTTCATCGTTACTTCAGCTCCTGTTCTATAAGCTTTTTTATCCTCATACATTCTATCATATCTTAACTGGAAGGGAATGGATTGCCGGGTGAAAATCTATCGACATGATCAAGGAATCACTCTTGTAGGTAAGGCTTGGGAAATCAGAGCAAAATTAAAAGAATATGCAAGCATTTACTCAACGGTGAATGAATGGGTTCAAAACGAAAAGCACAATAAAAAGAAAAGAAATCGTCGTGGCACCTTTACTAATAATACTTTTAATTAAGAATGAACAGCAGGGTCTTTTTCAGTTGATTTTCACCAGGCTTTGTACTAATCTCAATGATATGACTTGATATTATACTGGAGTGATTATGTTTGCGAAAAAGACAACTCGGTAAATCTGATTTATTTGTGAGTGAAGTTGGCCTTGGTTGTATGTCATTAGGTACAGAGGAAAAACATGCCCTTTCACTTGTTGATAGGGCAATTAACTTGGGAATAAATTATTTAGACACAGCTGATTTATATGATGCAGGTGTAAACGAGGAGCTTGTTGGTAAAGCGATTAAACATCAACGTAACGAGATAATCTTAGCAACAAAAGTCGGAAACAAGTGGAAAGAAGATAAAACAGGCTGGACATGGGATCCATCTAAGGCATATATAAAAACCGCTGTCAAAGACAGTTTAAAACGTCTACAGACAGATTATATTGACCTTTATCAGTTACATGGAGGCACAATTGAAGATCATATTGATGAGACGATTGAAGCCTTTGAAGAATTAAAGCAAGAAGGTGTCATTCGATATTATGGTATTTCCTCTATTCGCCCTAATGTGATTAAGGAATATTTGAGCAAATCGAACATAGTTTCAATTATGATGCAATACAGCTTATTGGATCGTCGTCCAGAAGAATGGTTTTCTATCATAAAAGAGCATAATGTAAGTGTCATTGCCCGTGGTCCGCTTGCAAAAGGACTTCTTACTAAAAAACCTTTAGGAGAAAAATCAACATCTAAAGGCTACTTAACTTATTCAGAGGCTGAGCTAAAAAGTGTACTATCTATGTTAGAACAAGTAGACTCTAACCATACTATGACTGAACTAGCTATACAATATTGCCTACACCAAGATGTAGTTGGTACTGTTATACCAGGAGCTAGCAAGTTAAAGCAATTAATTGAAAATGCTGAGGCAGGATCCTCAGAAAGACTGTCACAGCAAACCTATGAACAGCTACAAACACTCACAAAATTTGATAAATACGCACAACATCGTTAAAGTTTAAAAGCGGAGTTAACCCCCGCTTTTAATTTTTTCATTTGAACTCTTTCCATGATAGTGAGCTTTCATTAAAAAGCTCTTCAAAACTTTTATTTTTCTCTCTTTGCTTTCTCTCCTCAATCCGTTTACGCTCAAGAGCCGCCTCTTTTTCTTCATGCTCTTTTGTTAAATCCTTTTTTACGGCCTTCAATTGTTCTAAAAGATCATTATTTAAATGATCTGATAAAGATACAGCTTGATCATCCTTTTTCTTTTTGTTTGATTTCTTCATCTAAGTTGCCTCCTCTTACCCTCAATCTATTAAAAATTATAGCAAATTTATCACAGTTTTAACTACTAGTACCTCTTGTTTTAATTAGCCAATAATTAGAAATAAAACATCTACTAACCTAAACGAATGAATATGAAATGGGATTAAATAGAGCAATTGTATAATTTGCTGATCTATCAGACATTTTAATGAAAGAAAGGAGAGATGTAATATGGCAAAACAACGTGGACAAAAAGGCAAACCAAATTCTGACACAACCAATAATAAGATGGCAGCGGAAGAAATGGAAAAGGCTATTCATCCAACAAAAAGACAAAACTCACCGCAATAATTACTGAAGACAGGCATAACGCTTGTCTTCTTTTATTTCATAACGGATTATTGGTGAACACCTTCTTTTCATGTAAAATAAAAGGTATGTTCATTTAGGAGGCTTTTCATGAAAAAAATATTAACGACTATCCTAATCATCCTTTCGTATGTTTTAATTGTTGGCTTTTTCTTTACGAATAAGATGATGTACATCAAAAAGAAGAAAGATGAAGACATCATTAACAGAGAAACAAAATATGGTTTTTATAATCAAAAAGATTTTGACTCTCTTGATAAAAGAGATTTCTCTATTACTTCTCAATTCGGATATCAAATTAAGGGAGCTCTTTATGAACCACATCATACTAATCGGTACATTATTATTTGTCATGGTGTAACAGTTAATCGACTAAATTCAGTTAAATATATGAATTTATTTATCAAAAAGGGCTGGAATGTATTAATTTACGATCATCGACGCCATGGTGAAAGTGGAGGTAAAACCACAAGCTATGGTTACTATGAAAAATTTGACCTTCAGACTGTTGTTAACTGGCTAAAAAATGAGGTTGGTGAATCACTTATTTTAGGTATACATGGCGAATCTATGGGAGCAGTTACTACTCTACTTTATGGTGGGATGGTTGAGGATGGAGCTGACTTTTACATAGCCGATTGTCCGTTTTCTGAACTAGAAGCTCAACTTCTTTATCGCCTTAAGGTCGAATTTAATATTCCTGGATTTTTGGTTATGCCAATTGCTAAACCATTTGTTAAGCTTCGTGACCGGTATTCACTTAAAGATGTTTCCCCAATTAGCATAATAAATAATATCCATAATCCTGTCCTCTTTATTCATAGTAAGGATGATGACTACATACCTGTTGATATGACGAAGCAACTATACAATAAGAAAGCTGGCTATAGAAAGCTCTATATTGCTGAAAAAGGCTCTCACGCAATGTCATACGCTGAAAACCGTGAGAAATATTCCGAAGTAATAGATGAGTTTCTTGAGGATATTGGTGTAATCTCTAATGTTCAACTAGGCACTAACTAGTTATTCTAATCATGAATATACATATTGGCCTAATCACAACTAGGCATGTAGGTGTGATCAGGCCTTAAAATACCACTAATCCTCCTTTTTCTTCCCACTCTACTATTTATCCCACACGCTTTTTTCACTTCTTTCAATAGAATAGTTTATCAGGAACTTCTAATATGCTAATATAATAAAAGTATTTAGTTAGAATAGCTTTAGAAGGAGATTGATTTATGACAATAATTGAAAATATCATTAATGGAACAAATACATTGTTATGGTCGTATGTATTAATCATTATGTTAATTGGGGCAGGAATTTATTTTACTGTTCGAACAAAATTTGTTCAATTTCGAATGATTGGCGAAATGGTTCGCTTATTAGGTGAAGGTGCAGCTGCTAATAAAAAGGGGGTTTCATCTTTTCAGGCATTTTGTATTAGTACGGCCTCTCGTGTTGGTACTGGTAACCTTGCTGGTGTTGCCATCGCAATTACAACAGGAGGACCAGGAGCTGTTTTTTGGATGTGGCTAATTGCCTTAATTGGCTCCGCATCTGCCTTTGTTGAAAGTACACTTGCACAAATCTATAAAATAAAAGACGGGGACACATTTCGCGGTGGTCCGGCCTATTACATGGAAAAAGCACTAAACGCTCGTTGGATGGGTGTGACCTTTGCTGTATTGATAACGCTAACTTTTGGCTTAGCTTTTAATTCTGTTCAGGCAAATACAATTACAAGTGCTTTTCACTCATCATTCGGTATTAGCAAGGTACTAATTGCTATTATTTTATCTATTATCACAGCGATTATTATCTTTGGTGGGATTAAAAGAATTGCCAAGGTATCTGAAATTATTGTACCAATTATGGCAGGTGCCTATATTCTTATTGCTCTATTCATCATGCTAACAAATATTACAGAAATCCCAGGTGTTTTTATATTAATATTCGAAAGTGCCTTTGGACTTAAAGAGGCTGCAGGTGGTGCTTTAGGTGCCGCAATGATGAATGGAATCAAACGAGGTTTGTTTTCAAACGAAGCTGGGATGGGAAGTTCACCTAATGCTGCAGCTACCGCGGATGTCAGCCACCCTGTTAAACAAGGTTTAATTCAAGCGCTTGGGGTGTTTGTTGATACGATTATTATTTGTAGTTCAACTGCATTTATCATCTTGTTATCAGGTCTTTATACCTCTCAAGAATCAGATGGTATTATCCTAACACAACAAGCACTAGAAACTTCTATAGGATCATGGGCTGGAATTTTTCTTGCGTTTATCGTTCTTATGTTCGCATTCAGCTCTATCGTCGGGAACTACTATTACGGAGAATCTAATATTGAATTTATAAATCAAAAAAAGATCTATCTTATTATTTATCGTATTGCTGCTGTATTTATGGTTGCTTTTGGATCATTAGCTTCCTTAAACTTCGTGTGGAGTTTAGCCGATATGTTTATGGGCCTAATGGCAATTATTAATTTAATCGCCATTTCAATACTTGGCAAAATTGCATTTTCTGCACTTAACGACTATACAAAGCAAAAAGCAAATGGAAAAGATCCAGTCTTTGATAAAACCTCTATTAAAGGTTTAAAAAATGTTGAAGCTTGGGAAAAGCCATTAGAAAAATCATAAAATATATATCTTTATAAAAACCTTTTTACTAGTCATGAATTTGACTTGTAAAGAGGTTTTTTAGTCTTCAGAAGACATTTAGATCTTCTTGTTCAACAATACTTACCTTAATACCAAAGCTTCAGGACTTTAATTCATTAGGGGATCAACAACAAATGCGAGCGGAAAAGAGCGTGTGTGTCGTTCATAAGGGGATCTACGGCAAAAGTCGTAGGAAAAGTGCATGTTCTGTCGTTCATAAATGGGATGAACGACACAAGTGGTAGGAAAAGTGCATGTTCTGTCGTTCATAAGTGGGATGAACGACACAAGTGGTTGGAAAAGTGCATGTTCTGTCGTTCATAAGTGGGATGAACGACACAAATGGTAGGACTCAGAAAGGGAATGTCGTTCATAGCGGTGATGAACGGTAAATCAGGCAGGAAATAGAAAGGAAATATTGCTTGTATTCACTCTATAAACCAGTTTTTTCTTAAGAATGGATGCATAGGTCTTCTTCCATGAACATTTTAACTGTGATTAATATGTTTATCTGCGATTTTACAAGGGGTATCTACGATTACTAGAGTCTTATCTTCGATTATAAGAGGGGTATCTACGATTATTAGAGGTTTATCTTCGATTTTCCCGTTTTTATCTTCGATTCGACAAAATTCTACATTTCCTCTACTTACTCTTGCTTGTACCTTTAAATTTGTTTCTACCATGCATCTTCATAATAAAAATTATATTTATGCTTCACCCTTACTTTTTTTATAAGCAAAAAAAGACCAGCATCTCTACTGCCTCCATCTTACTTGGCGACGTCCTACTCTCACAGGGGGAAACCCCAACTACCATCGGCGCAAGAGCTTCACTTCCGTGTTCGGACTATCGGCTTGCTGCGATAAGCGGCGAATCTCTGCGTCAGCTTGTTCGTTCAAATCCTCATGTGGCAAGACCGCACACTCCGGTCTTCACTCCCTGCGCTTCCTTGACCTTCTTGCTTCTCCCAAGCCTCAGGCTAGTAGTCTTATTTAGTCTCTATCTCTCTATTTCAAATCTTCGATTTCATTACCTTTTACTACACAAAAAACATTCATGATCTTTCGCTCTCAACCCCGGAATGAAAATAGAGTTCTCATCCCATAATGTTGATACCGCAAACAGTGAGTATATAACGTGGTCTTTATTGGTGGTTCGACCCTGTACAAAAAACTGTTGGAATGAATTTGGTGTACAACCCATTGTTAGCTCCCTATGTCTAGGATGACTACGAACAGAAAAATGTTTAATTTCAAATTCATTCCACTGTCTGTGGAATAATTTTATGAAGGTGAATAAGGTGGAAACTTTACACAAACGTTGTGCTGGTTTGGATGTTCACTCAGAAACCATTGTGGCTTGTGTATTACTAGGTGATTCAGAAGCTGAATTGGAAAGAGTAATTGAAACTTTCCCAACATTAACGAAGGATTTATTTCGTCTGCTTAAATGGTTAGAAGAAAAAGAAGTCACTCACATTGCGATGGAGAGTACGGGAGTTTATTGGAAACCAGTTTACAACATCTTAGAAGATTTTTTTGATATTACTTTGGCTAATGCACAAAGGATTAAAAACGTTCCCGGTAGGAAGACAGATGTTTCGGACGCAGAATGGATAGCTAAATTATTAAGACATGGACTAATAGAGAAAAGCTTTGTCCCTCCAGAAGACTTTCGAAATTTACGAGATTTGACTCGACTTAGAAAGAAATGGATTGGGCATATGACATCTGAGAAGAACCGAATTCAAAAAGTGTTAGAGACTTCAAACATAAAATTAAGTACTGTTATTTCAGATGTTTTTGGTGTTTCAGGAAGGAAACTCTTGGAACAATTAATATCTGAAGGTTTTATTGATCAGGAAGAAGTTGAGAAAAAGATACATGGAAGAATGGCTCATAAAAAACAATTGATTACTGATTCTTTATTCGGTACATTAAATGATCATCAACTTTTTCTAATCCAACAATCCTGGATGCATATTACTTATCTAGAAACGTTAATATCCGATATTGAGAAAAGGATCGATGAAATCTTACTAGACTATCAGGAAGAAGTTCAACTTTTAATCACAATGCCGGGTATTAAAAAAGATACAGCTGCAGTCATCCTTGCAGAAATTGGTGTAGATATGGGACAGTTTCCAACTTCTAAACATCTCGCTTCATGGGCAGGATTATCACCTGGAAATCATGAAAGTGCAGGAAAAAGAAAAAGTACACGAACAGTTAGAGGAAATCCACATATTAAATCTGCATTGTGCGAAGCTGCATGGGCTGTTTCAAGGAGTCGTAATAAAAGGTTGGGAATCAAATATTGGTCGTTGGCTGCGAGAAGAGGAAAGAAAAAAGCACTCGTTGCCATAGGACACCGAATGCTTACGATTGTCTATCATATGCTTCAGAACAAAAAACCCTACCACGAGTTAACTTCAAATTAGCATTATAGACAAAAAATAGAAAAGTTAAACGAGAAACCGTAAAGTACGGTAGCTCTGCTTTCCTATTGCCAAATTTAATTATCTATAGCTTAATCAAATGCGATCAAGTTTAAACCTTTAATTTATTTTCACAGAAAAAGACCAGCATCTCTACTGATCTTTTCTCATCTTACTTGGCAACGTCCTACTCTCACAGGGGGAAACCCCCAACTACCATCGGCGCTGAAGAGCTTAACTTCCGTGTTCGGCATGGGAACGGGTGTGACCTCTTCGCCATCATCACCAAATAATATTTAGTTTGAAGGATATTCCTTCAAAACTAGATAACGATTTACAATTCAACTTCACTCTACTGAGTTTATGCTCTTACTTTGTCCAGCTCCAGAAGCCAAATCCTACGGTAATTTCACTCTCTCGAAGAAGTCAAAGAACGACTTCATCTCGATCGCTCCAATTCCCTATGGATAAAAGCTAAGCTTCTTCCGCTTTTCTATTAGGTTAAGTCCTCGATCGATTAGTATCAGTCAGCTCCACACGTCACCGCGCTTCCACCTCTGACCTATCAACCTGATCATCTTTCAGGGATCTTACTAGCTAAATGCTATGGGAAATCTCATCTTGAGGGGGGCTTCATGCTTAGATGCTTTCAGCACTTATCCCTTCCGCACATAGCTACCCAGCTATGCCTTTGGCAAGACAACTGGTACACCAGCGGTGCGTCCATCCCGGTCCTCTCGTACTAAGGACAGCTCCTCTCAAATTTCCTACGCCCACGACGGATAGGGACCGAACTGTCTCACGACGTTCTGAACCCAGCTCGCGTACCGCTTTAATGGGCGAACAGCCCAACCCTTGGGACCGACTACAGCCCCAGGATGCGATGAGCCGACATCGAGGTGCCAAACCTCCCCGTCGATGTGGACTCTTGGGGGAGATAAGCCTGTTATCCCCGGGGTAGCTTTTATCCGTTGAGCGATGGCCCTTCCATGCGGAACCACCGGATCACTAAGCCCGACTTTCGTCCCTGCTCGACTTGTAGGTCTCGCAGTCAAGCTCCCTTGTGCCTTTACACTCTACGAATGATTTCCAACCATTCTGAGGGAACCTTTGGGCGCCTCCGTTACATTTTAGGAGGCGACCGCCCCAGTCAAACTGCCCACCTGACACTGTCTCCCAGCCCGATCAGGGCTGTGGGTTAGAATTTCAATACAGCCAGGGTAGTATCCCACCGACGCCTCCACCGAAGCTAGCGCTCCGGCTTCTCAGGCTCCTACCTATCCTGTACAAGCTGTACCAAAATTCAATATCAGGCTACAGTAAAGCTCCACGGGGTCTTTCCGTCCTGTCGCGGGTAACCTGCATCTTCACAGGTACTATAATTTCACCGAGTCTCTCGTTGAGACAGTGCCCAGATCGTTACGCCTTTCGTGCGGGTCGGAACTTACCCGACAAGGAATTTCGCTACCTTAGGACCGTTATAGTTACGGCCGCCGTTTACTGGGGCTTCGGTTCAAAGCTTCGCTCAGCAGCTAACCTCTCCCCTTAACCTTCCAGCACCGGGCAGGCGTCAGCCCCTATACTTCGCCTTGCGGCTTCGCAGAGACCTGTGTTTTTGCTAAACAGTCGCCTGGGCCTATTCACTGCGGCTTTTCCGGGCTATTCACCCTAAAAAGCACCCCTTCTCCCGAAGTTACGGGGTCATTTTGCCGAGTTCCTTAACGAGAGTTCTCTCGCTCACCTTAGGATTCTCTCCTCGCCTACCTGTGTCGGTTTGCGGTACGGGCACCTCTCACCTCGCTAGAGGCTTTTCTTGGCAGTGTGGAATCAGGAACTTCGGTACTATAATTCCCTCGCCATCACAGCTCAGCCTTCACGACAACGGGATTTGCCTCATTGTCAGCCTAACTGCTTGGACGCGCATATCCAACAGCGCGCTTACCCTATCCTTCTGCGTCCCCCCATTGCTCAAACGGTGAGGAGGTGGTACAGGAATTTCAACCTGTTGTCCATCGCCTACGCCTTTCGGCCTCGGCTTAGGTCCCGACTTACCCTGAGCGGACGAGCCTTCCTCAGGAAACCTTAGGCATTCGGTGGAGGGGATTCTCACCCCTCTTTCGCTACTCATACCGGCATTCTCACTTCTAAGCGCTCCACCAGTCCTTACGGTCTGGCTTCACAGCCCTTAGAACGCTCTCCTACCACTGTTCGTAAGAACAGTCCACAGCTTCGGTGATACGTTTAGCCCCGGTACATTTTCGGCGCAGAGTCACTCGACCAGTGAGCTATTACGCACTCTTTAAATGATGGCTGCTTCTAAGCCAACATCCTGGTTGTCTAAGCAACTCCACATCCTTTTCCACTTAACGTATACTTTGGGACCTTAGCTGGTGGTCTGGGCTGTTTCCCTCTTGACTACGGATCTTATCACTCGCAGTCTGACTCCTGAACATAAGTCTTTGGCATTCGGAGTTTGACTGAATTCGGTAACCCGATGGGGGCCCCTAGTCCAATCAGTGCTCTACCTCCAAGACTCTCATTTCAAGGCTAGCCCTAAAGCTATTTCGGAGAGAACCAGCTATCTCCAAGTTCGATTGGAATTTCTCCGCTACCCACACCTCATCCCCGCACTTTTCAACGTGCGTGGGTTCGGGCCTCCATTCAGTGTTACCTGAACTTCACCCTGGACATGGGTAGATCACCTGGTTTCGGGTCTACGACCACGTACTTATTCGCCCTATTCAGACTCGCTTTCGCTGCGGCTCCGTCTTATCAACTTAACCTTGCACGGGATCGTAACTCGCCGGTTCATTCTACAAAAGGCACGCCATTACCCGTGATTTCCCGCAAGGAAATATCAACAGGGCTTTGACTACTTGTAGGCACACGGTTTCAGGATCTCTTTCACTCCCCTTCCGGGGTGCTTTTCACCTTTCCCTCACGGTACTGGTTCACTATCGGTCACTAGGGAGTATTTAGCCTTGGGAGATGGTCCTCCCTGCTTCCGACGGGATTTCACGTGTCCCGCCGTACTCAGGATCCACTCTGGAGGGAACGAAGTTTCAACTACAGGGTTGTTACCTTCTTTGACGGGCCTTTCCAGACCTCTTCATTTACTCCGTTCCTTTGTAACTCCGTACATGAGTGTCCTACAACCCCAAGAGGCAAGCCTCTTGGTTTGGGCTTCTTCCGTTTCGCTCGCCGCTACTTGGGAAATCGCGTTTGCTTTCTCTTCCTCCGGGTACTTAGATGTTTCAGTTCCCCGGGTCTGCCATCATCACCCTATGAATTCAGGTGAGGATACTACTCCATTACGAGCAGTGGGTTTCCCCATTCGGAAATCTCCGGATCAAAGCTTACTTACAGCTCCCCGAAGCATATCGGTGTTAGTACCGTCCTTCATCGGCTCCTAGTGCCAAGGCATCCACCGTGCGCCCTTAACAACTTAACCTTTGACATCGAAGATGTCGTTTAAATCAATTATTAAGAGAATCACTAAACTAAGCGTTTAAACTCAGTGAATTACTTGAATTGTTTCCGTTATCTAGTTTTCAAGGAACATATATTGAGAGATAGTTCTCTCAAAACTAAACAAAATCAGAAACGTCTT
>NZ_CP033043.1:3332500-3345000 GCF_003667825.1 Metabacillus litoralis
TGCGGGCCCCCGTCAATTCCTTTGAGTTTCAGTCTTGCGACCGTACTCCCCAGGCGGAGTGCTTAATGCGTTTGCTGCAGCACTAAAGGGCGGAAACCCTCTAACACTTAGCACTCATCGTTTACGGCGTGGACTACCAGGGTATCTAATCCTGTTCGCTCCCCACGCTTTCGCTCCTCAGCGTCAGTTACAGACCAGAGAGTCGCCTTCGCCACTGGTGTTCCTCCACATCTCTACGCATTTCACCGCTACACGTGGAATTCCACTCTCCTCTTCTGCACTCAAGTTCCCCAGTTTCCAATGACCCTCCACGGTTGAGCCGTGGGCTTTCACATCAGACTTAAGAAACCGCCTGCGAGCGCTTTACGCCCAATAATTCCGGACAACGCTTGCCACCTACGTATTACCGCGGCTGCTGGCACGTAGTTAGCCGTGGCTTTCTGGTTAGGTACCGTCAAGGTACCAGCAGTTACTCTAGTACTTGTTCTTCCCTAACAACAGAACTTTACGACCCGAAGGCCTTCATCGTTCACGCGGCGTTGCTCCGTCAGACTTTCGTCCATTGCGGAAGATTCCCTACTGCTGCCTCCCGTAGGAGTCTGGGCCGTGTCTCAGTCCCAGTGTGGCCGATCACCCTCTCAGGTCGGCTACGCATCGTTGCCTTGGTGAGCCGTTACCTCACCAACTAGCTAATGCGCCGCGGGTCCATCTGTAAGTGACAGCTAAAAGCCGTCTTTCAATTTCAAACCATGCGGTTCAAAATGTTATCCGGTATTAGCTCCGGTTTCCCGGAGTTATCCCAATCTTACAGGCAGGTTACCCACGTGTTACTCACCCGTCCGCCGCTAATCTCAGGGAGCAATCTCCCATTGATTCGCTCGACTTGCATGTATTAGGCACGCCGCCAGCGTTCGTCCTGAGCCAGGATCAAACTCTCCAATAAAGAGTTGATAAAGCTCATAATTAAATCTTTAAAACGTTGACGTTTCTGTTTTGTTTAGTTTTCAAAGAACTACTTTAGCTGAGCACTTTATCAGCGACAAAAATCATTGTATCAGATAATTTCTCTGTTGTCAACTTCTATGAATCGTTTTTCTCAAGCAAGAAAACTTAATATCATATCTCGTAGCAACAAATAATATCTTACCACTTCATTTCGTAGAAGTCAACACATTTTTTGAATTGTCATTCTAGAAAAATGCACTTCTATTCATGTCTCTAAAAACACGTTTTGAAGAGACGAATAACATCTTATCACTTAATTCAAATGAAGTCAATAAAATTTTTTGTGCATTTTAAATCAACAACTATAGATTTAAGATTATTTTCTTAAAAGGGAATAAACATAAGTATCATATGCTTTTCCACCCTGGTACATATACTCCTTTAATACCCCCTCTTTTTGAAAACCAGCTTTTACTAATAATTTATTCGATGCTTCATTTTCAGTAAAGACAACGGCACCGATACGATTTAAGTCTAGCTTTTCAAACCCGTAAGATATGACGATTGAAAGTGCTTCTGCGGTGTAGCCTTTCCGCCAGTGGCTTGGATGTATTTCGTAGCCTATTTCTGCTCGCTTATGTTTAGGAGACCAAGCGTTAAAGCCAATGGTTCCAATGATACCTTCGGCTTCTCTTCTTTCAATACCCCATCTTATGCCTCTTTTTTCTCTATAACTATTCGAGAAAAAATCTACGAAACTTTCTGCTTGTTCAATTCTTTCTAATGTTTCTTGTCCGTAAAAGCGTGTAACATTTTCATTCGAAAAACAAGCAAAAATCCCTTTTGCATCTTCTTTTGTTATTTCTCTTAATATTAGTCGATCTGTCCATAAAGTCGGAAACATATGAACACTCCCTCTATTTACTTATAAGATGTTGTCTCTTGATTTTGTTAGAGACAAATGAAACATTCCCTAAAACAATGCCGAATAAAATAATGAAAACTCCTACCCATTGTATCCATATCACTTGTTCTGATAAAACAATCATAGAAAGTAATACCGCTACTGGCAACTCAGAAGCAGTTAAAATCGAACCTGCTCCAGGACCTATTTGTGGCATACCTATTGAAAATAAAATTGGCGGAATCACTACGCCAAATAACCCTAAAAGAATTCCATAAGGAAAGATATCAATAAGAGTATGAGCTCCCATCCAAGATAATGGATTAGTTATGACTAATACAATGATCATTGCTCCTGTAGAAAGCAGGGCGCTACGTTGTAAAGTAGGTACTTCTTTTTCAACTAAACTGCTTATTAATAGGAAAAGTGAATATGATAATGCTGCAAGAATTCCCCAAACTATGCCTGCCATATCAATTGTTTTTTCCCCAGACGTAAAAATGTCGGCTGCAAAGATCGAGCCAAGTAACACAATAATAATAGAAGATATCTTTTTCGTCGATGGTTTATTCTTAAACAACATCCATTCGACAATAGCTCCAATCCATATAAACTGAAATAAAAAGATAATAGCTAGTGAAGCATCTAATGTTTCTAATGAAAAGTAATAAAAAATTCCTGTTAACCCCATTGGCGTACCACCTAGAAGTAACTTAGCCATTTGGCTAAAGCTTAGCTTTTGCTTGTGAACAAATAATGTAAGGATCCATATTATAATTGTTCCAATAATAAACTGACTACCTGTAACTTCAAACATATTAAACCCAGATTCATAAGCAAGCTTTACAAAGGTTGAAAGGACTCCAAAACTGCAGCCTCCTAAAAATACGCACAAAACATAAACCCATACTTTCATCTTGATTCTCCTTATTTAAAAATTTGGACAAATAAAAAGCCACACAACTATCCTCTTGGATAATTGTGTGGCGAAAAAAGAGATAATATCTTTAAAAATCCACATCATAAGAATTTTAGCTATTTAGTTCAATTATATTATACCGACGAAGTGAATGGAAAGACAAGAAATGATAAGATTCTATTTTAGTGGTTCACATGATCATCTAAGCAAGCTAGATTATAATAAACACTATTTTTCTTTTAGTATATTAAGCATATTCTTATCAAATCCCTTCACAATCAACCAGACTGCTAAACTCATTTCATAAACACCAACAGGTAAAGCAATAAATCCTTTTACTGCTGAAAAAGGTTCCACTAAGCCAAACATTTCTAATAACCCGGCTATGAATACTAAAATAGCTGTTATCATCCCAAATATCGCCAGCTGTCTTGGTACCAAATTTGTTTTAAGAAGTAAATAACTATATAGAAAAGTATTTAAGCCTAACATTAAATTTGGTCCTAACAATGCAGTCCAACGGTAAAATGCTTGCAGCATTGATCCTACAGCAAAGAGATTCTCTGAACTACCCGTGTTTCCATTATTCATACTAATACTCAATAAACCTAATATACTGATCATACCGATAGAGATAAAAACAGCTTCCATAAATCGAAAACAAAGGTAACCTAAAGCAATATGTTCATTAAACCGGCGTATATATGGGAATAGCATTATTGCAGTTCCAACCACAGACACTACGAGCAAAAGGTCGTTAATTACTCCAATCAACACACGGCTTTCTACACCATTTGTCACATCCATATACCCTTGTTCTGACAAAACTGGCCCATATAAGATAACAGCTATAACTGAACTAATCGCAGCCACTATATAAAAAGCACCTAATATCTTTGCATTTATTTTGTCTTGTGTCATTTCTTTTCCTCCTCAAATATTTTCTATGCTATACTTAATAACGAACAATTCTGAAAATTATTTATAAAAGGAGTTATCATGGACTATTATGATGTAATAGAAAATTCCCTTATCTACATTGAAGATCATCTTCACCAACCATTATCATTGGAATCTGTTGCTAGTACCTTCCACATGTCAAAATTTTATTTTCATAGACTTTTTTCTGCCATGATGGGATCCTCACTAAATCAATACATACTATCCCGAAGATTAAATGCATCGCTAAGATTAATGTCAAACGAAAACCTTTCCTTAACAGATATTACTTATCAACTAAACTTTGGAACTCCATCATCATTCTCCCGTGCATTCAAACGTCAATACGGTATAGCTCCAAGTACTTTCCTTAAAGGAAATGACAAAACGATCGCTCAAGTACCAATTCCTTCAGTGGTAAAAAGACCCCTAAAAAACATTAACGGCGATCTTGTCACTGATTTCACCCTAACTGAATTTGAGACAATTAGACTATGTGGGATAGCCTTTGAAGTTGATCTTACAACCGATTACAAGACAAAGATTCGCTCTTATTCAGAAACGCTACTAAATAACATTAATAACACAATTAATGGTTCTTGCTATGTTATCTATTCAAACTGTCAGCCAAATTCAACCCGTTTCAAGGTTTTGTTCGGTGTTCCATCCGATATCAAAATTGATCAACCTTATTTTTTCACAATTGATGTACCGGAACTCTTTTGTGCCAAGTTCAACTATTCGGGTGATATTCTGGATATAGGTGATATTCTAAAAACTGATTTTGCCAGGTTTTTAAAGATTTCTAAGCAAGAACCCGAGAATTCGGATATTGAGCTCATTCAAGTTTTTGATAACATTCACCATCTAAATTCGGCCTATAACATTTACACACCTATTAAAAAACTACCTATAGATTTTGATGACTAATCATGCTCCTTTCTTTTCATCAAGTTGTTTTTATTGATATTAAGATATCATTGAAGAAGGGATAAGACTTTCCAAATCTTGCTTTATTTAGTAACCTGTCTGCCACATAATCAAACAGACAGGTTAAAAGTCTGTCTCTCTACGAAAAAACTTCTCCTGCAATCTCATAATAATTTTATTTCTCTTCCACAAACAACAACCTTTCCCTATTCACTATTTAGAGTTAAAATAATATTGTTTTGTTGAAATAACATTATGTTTGAGAAAAGAAGGTACGATTAATTATGAAATATCTTTCTTCATCCGCAACAATCTTTGCATCTTTGCAATGGTTGTTTTTTATCTTTGCGAATACAGTCGTTGTACCAATTTCTATTGGGACAGCATTTGAGCTACCATATGATGAAATATCTGTTATCCTTCGTAGTTCTCTTATCTTTACGGGAATTGCGTGTTTATTACAGGGATTGATCGGACATCGTTATCCTCTGATGGAAGGACATTCAGGCGTTATGTGGGGCTTAATGCTTAATTTATCTGTGATTGCCTCATCAACAGGTACAAGTCTTCAAGAAATCGGTGGAGGTATTGCAAGTGGTATGCTGCTTGCAGGGGTGGTTGTACTCATTTTAGGTTCACTAAGGTTAATATCTTATATTCAAAAAGTGTTCACACCTATGGTCATGAGTGTTTACCTGTTTTTATTAACCTTTCAATTAATTCTCATCTTTTTCAAAGGGATGTTAAAAATGACCCCTGAAGGAAAACTAGATCTCCCGATTAGTCTTTTTTCACTGGGGGTTGTTTTGTTAGTATGCTTGCTCAAAATTAAAGGAAAAGCAGTTATTAGTAACTTTGCCATATTAATTGGGATTGTGATTGGATGGATTTTTTATATAATCCTTTTCCCAGCAGAGCAAAATTTGATGACTCAATCAAGCACAGATTTACACCTCTTTCCTTTAGGAGCACCAAACCTGAATATAGGAATCATCGCTATTACCTTTCTAGCAAGTGTAATAAACCTAAGTAATACGATTGCATCTGTCACGACATCGTCAGCTATGTTTCATGATGAATATTCTCAAAATCGTTTTGATCGTTCTTATTTACTTAATGGTGCTTATTCCATTGTCGCTGCTTTATTCGGATTAGTTTCTTACGCGCCCTTCGCTTCCTCAATTGGCTTTTTAGAGAGCACTCGGATCTTTCAGTTACGACCATATCTGATTGGCGGCGGGTTAATGATCTTGTTAGGAAGCGTTCCTTTTTTAGGGAACTTACTAGCAACACTTCCCGTTACAGTAGGAAATGCTGTACTGTTCGTGGCCTATTTTCAATTATTCGGAACTTCTTTAAGAAGCATCCGAGATCAAACGTTTAATTCTATTACCATTCACCGCTTAGCTGTTCCTATTTTAGTAGGAGTTTGTATTATGAATATGGATCCGAAATTGTTCACCACATTACCAGCATTAATTCGTCCTCTCATTTCGAATGGATTTATTATGGGCGTATTACTGTCCATCTTTTTAGAAATGTTTGTAAAATGGGAACCTGAAAAAGTCTCAACGAATGAAGTAGAGGTCTAAATACAGAAAGCAGGTACGTTCGCTATAGAATGTACCTGCTTTTCTATTGACTTAAATTAATGAGACTTAAGGAACTCCATAAGACCCTTATCAGTTTCTTGAGATGCATGACCAAGCCAAATTAAGTGCCCCCATGTATCGAGTAGATATAATTTAGAAGAAGGAATGTTTTCATGTGCAAAGGAGGAATGCTCCAATGGAACAGAACCATCATGTTTACTATGCATAATGAGAGTTGGACAAACTATCGCTTGTAGGTGCTGAATAGACACCTCATTAACCTGAGCTAAGTCAATGAAAAAACCATAACGGGATCGCTGACGATTGTTCATTTTTCTTATAGCTTCAATATCTTCCTCGTTAAACTTTTCCTTTGCTTCTCGATATGACAGTTTACTAAATGACGGAAACATTTGCTTAAATATAAACCGCGGGAATAAATTATTCATAGAAGAAATAAGCTTCCATGTGTATTTTTCAGTATTGGGACGAAACAGTATTTTGGCAGCTTTATATTCTTTATCCTTTGGAGTAAGCCATTCTTTTGTAACTGCAGATTGTAACGTGAGTGTAGAAACATATTCTGGATAATGTGCTGCAAAATAGATTCCACTAGGACCACCTGCAGAGATGGCCAGTAAATGAACCTTTTTTATACTTAAATGATCTAATAGCTTACTGTAATATTCACACGACTTTGAAAGACTTGTTCCTATTTCCTTAGATGTTTCTCCATAACCTGCTCTTGAAGGGATAATGAAAGAAAAACCGTTATCAACCAGTCCCTTAACACCAAATTCTTCATAACAGTTTGAATGTCCACCGTGGAATATAAGTACAGGTTCTCCCTCACCGAGTATAGAATATTCAATGCACATTCCTTCTGATATATACTTTTCTATTCTTCTTTTCATTTACTTGTCTCCCTACCATGCATCCATAATTAAACTCATGCTTTACCTATAACTTAGGAAGATTTCTCCAAAAACAACCATATTCCTCTATTTATAAAAAAGCGCATTTCATTAATGAAATACACTTTACTGTTTTACTTATTCTAAATTGACCCTTTCTTCATAACTCATCAATGTAAAATGACTATGAAGTTCCTTTTCACCAACTGATATTCTAATTGACAAGTCCTTCGTTCGTAAAACAAAATCTTTAACACCTATAAATTCAGATTCGGCAATTAAATAAAATTCTGTTCCCTTTTTCAACCCTTTATACTTTTTCTTCAGCTTATACACTTTCATCTTCTATCTAACTACTCCCTTTAAGAGACTCATCATCGAAAACAAAATGAGAGCTACGCATTTCTTATATACATTCCTTCACATAACATTTTTCAAAATAACGGCCATTACAATTTCATTCAAATCTAAAGTGATTCCTAAGGAACTTTTTGCACATTCCTTCTTAAATGATCTTACCAGGAACTGGCGAAGAAAGATTGATCATTGTATAAGGCTCACCATACTCCATAGACGAATCAATAAACTGTTCCAGTAATTGATAGGATGCAGTCACCACCTTAACAAGATAACTATATTCCCCTGTCAGTCTATGACATTCAATAACGAGGGGGCTCTCTTTACAGAATTCCCTAAATGCCTTGCATCTGTGGGTTTTAATTAATATAAATGCTCTAACTGTTTTTTGTAATTTTTCTGGATTAACTTGTGCCTTATATCCTTCAATAATGCCTTGATCTTCTAGTTTTCTTACCCTCTCGGTAACTGCAGGAACAGACAAGGAAACTTTCTGCCCTAACTCCGTCATTGAAATTCTACCTTCCACTTGCAAGATATCCAGAATTCTACGGTTAACATCATCCATAACTGTTCACCTTCATTTTTAATTTAAAATCAGATAATTTCCTTTTCTATTTAAGAATATCAGTCCAAACTCCTTAAAAAAAGCATGTGTTCTTAATTCTTTTTCAAATAAAATTAGCCTATATCATGTTAGGAGGTATTAATAATGAAATCAACTTGTGAAAAATGCGAAAAACCGATAACAAGTGATGCTTTTATATGTAGTTATGAATGCACGTTTTGCTTAGAATGCACGACTGAAATGTCTTATATTTGCCCGAACTGCAGTGGAGAATTAGTAAAACGACCAAACAGTTAAGGCATTGTAAGATCACTAAAAAGTGAAAGGTGAATGGAAATGAGCAAAGCATTGATCATTGTAGATGTACAAAAAGCATTTCAGGATCCTAAGTGGGGGAACCGAAACAATCCAGACGCAGAAAGTAAAATTAACAGCCTATTACTTGAATGGAGAAAAAGAAAATTAGAAGTCATTTTTATTAAACATCTTTCTACTAATCCGAACTCTGTTTTTTATCATAAAAATGAAAGCTCACAGATAAATGACTTACTTTATCCGCTACCAACAGAAACTATCTTTACTAAAGAAGTTAATAGCTCCTTTATAGGAACATCATTGGAAGACTATTTGCATCAACTTAAAATCAACGAACTAGTCTTAACTGGTTTGACGACTCCACATTGTGTATCAACGACAGCAAGAATGAGTGGTAACTTAGGCTTCACAACTTATCTATTATCAGATGCTACAGCAGCATTCGACCTAACTGACCACCTGGGAAACCGTATAGACGCTCAAACCGTTCATGATGTTTCTCTTGCAACAATTCATAATGAATTTGCCACTGTCATTACCACTGAAGATTATATAAAGCTTCTATAGATTTCCTATTATTAGATAAAAAACAAGCATCCCGTTATAATTAAGGATGCTTGTTTTTATGAGCCCGTAGAAGTACTGCTCGATCCGAAACCAGAGCTAGATTTTGTACTACTAGATGAGGATGATGAAGTAACCTTTGTGCTCGGCTTAGGTGTTGACTTAACAGCAGATTGAGCTGAAGTAGTCGGTTTCGTTAATTTCACTTTACCTGATGGCTTTGATTTTGCTGCATTTGCTACAAGGAAAATCCACCATGGAAACGAGCTCTCATTCGCATAGTAATTCGAATCTAAAGTAGATTCGCCATTTTCATAAATATCATCTAAAAAGGCAATTAGCTCTTCTTCTTGGTAATCCAGATTATTTTCTTCCATATAATCTTCCATCGCTTCTAAATCCATACCTGGATATTGAGATTGTAAATGATCTAATTCAATTTCACTTTCCATCTCTACTTCTTCTTCTACAACTTCTTCGCTATATGTTGACGTTCCTATTTCTTCATCATAAAAGAATTGTTCCTCTTCTATAACCATTTCTTCCTTTGTACTACAAGCACTTAAGGCAACAGCAGCAGATAAAATACCGCCCATTAATGTTTTTGTTTTTGACAATGTGATCCCCCTTACTAATCATTGAAAATTAAATTCAAGATCATTGCTACTAAACTACAAATTCCTCAATTCCATATAAAGTTTGTTTCAGCCATATTCAGTTTGTATTTACTCTTCTCTCGCTTCTCTAAACGGCTCGCAAAAGAATTAAGGAACTAAATAATTGTTCTTATTAAATAGTACGATCTTTGAGTGATAAAAGTTTCAAGAACGAAACAATCAAAAGACCGTAAAAACTTAGCAAATTTCAAAACAATTCGACAATCCCATTTTTCAATTTTACCATATATTATCCAACCCTATGGTGCAGCTTTGCTAATTATCACCACTAAATAACACTGAAGGTAAACCTTATTATTACAAAAAATGTCCCCTCATATAAGAGTTACTTTTGTGAGCAGATTTAACTTTTCCACATATATGTACAATAAAGAGCACTTAGTTGATTCTTAATTTCATAGCCTGGCTAACAAAGAAAAGAGCTATCCATGTGGAATGCTCTTCAAGTGTTAAATAAGGTTGTTTAGATTATTTATTATTAAAGGTAACAATGACAAATCGATGCTCATAGTTTAGTATATATCCGTTTCTTATTAACTCATCATAAGCATTCACTAGCTGGTTAAAGTTATCCTTTACATTAAATCCTGGAAATTCCCATTCTATCACTTTCGCATAATAAATAAGAGCTTCCATATTAAAAAACTTTTGAAATGGAAAGTATTCATCAGCAAACTTAATGTCAAAGTTATTCTCTTTTAAATCTAGTAATGTATTTCTTAAATTTAAATCCTCATATTTTGGCATAAAGTTTGGAATTAGCATATTTGATAATCGGTTTCCATTTTTCCCGCCTACCTGTTGAGTAATGAATACACCACTAGGTTTTAGAACTCTTTTAACCTCTTCAATATTAAATGATTCATGTCTATTGATGATCATATCAAAACAATTGTCAGCATAATCAATTATGTCATCATCAATTGAAACAAGTTTTATCCCTAAAGGCACCAATTTGCTCCTTAAAAGATCAATATTAGGTTTCCATCCTTCTGTTACGGACGTTTTACTATAAGGATGATTTAAGGTAAGAAGAAATTCTCCTCCTCCAGTACCCATATCAAGCAATTCTAAATCCGATGACAAATAATTTTTTACGATGTCTGCATAATCCCATGGAAGAAATTCATTTTCCCAGCTTTCCTTTATATATGAAAAATCCCAACCGTCAAAGTTAATTGTTTCATATTTTAGCCATTCTTCTATTAACTCATTTTTATACATCATAACTATTCCCCCACTAATTTTATTTTCATGTGGACGATACAGTTAACTGATAGAAACTGAGGTTAATCTCGATACAGTTCTATCAGATTCACTAACTGTATCGAGTAATTAATTCGTTTCATGTTATAAATATTTCCCCTTTCCTCAAATCTTTCATGTGAAATAAAAGGCCACATATCGATGTTTTTCATATGTTAATACAACCTTTCACATTAAAAAGTAAACCGAATATGACTACTTCTCTACTTCTCTACTTCTAAGGAAAATTTCAAAATAAATTGGGATTGAACCTTTTTGCTAGTAACAAATTGGCTTGTTTCGGATCAATATCGTGTACCAATAATTCCTCAGTACCTGATTTGGCCAAAATCAAACGTTCTCCTGACGGTGAGATTAAAGCAGAAGTGCTCTTTTGATTTTTCAAGGCATAATTAACACTAGCAAAATAAATATTATTCTCTAAACTTCTACACACCATAGCATTATTGAAAAAATCCGGATTGTTTACGTCCCCTGTAAATTGCGGATGAAAAACAATACTCGCATCCTGACGAGCAGCCCATCGCACAGTCTCAGGATACCGCCAACCTTCGTGACAAATAACAATACCAAATTTCATATTGTTTATCTCAAAGATTCTTCGACCCTTACCTGGAACATACCCGTACATATCTTCTCCTGGATCAATTTGATTTTTTGTCTGATATCCCATGATCTCACCATTGTTTCCAATTACAAAAGCAACCAAATGTAATCCCTGTTGATCTTCCCATTCCATAGGCATAATAACGGCTATTTTAACTTGTCTAGCAATATGACAAATCTCCTCTAAAGCTTTACTCTGAAAGCAATGATTATACTCCTCAACCTTATAACCAACTCCTCTTAATCCAGGAATAATTGATTCAGGAAAACAAACTAGATGGCAGCCCTTTTTACCGGCTTCATATATCATTTCCCTAACTATCTTTATTCCATCTGTTACAGAATTCGGAAACCTAGTTTGTGCTAACCCTATCTTCAAAATTTGATCTCTCCTATTACTATTGGTTTAGTTTGATAAATCCAAATATGCACCTTTTATTATTATGGATTTATTATATACTACTTCCAATAAGAGGAAAGAAAAAAATCACTTTAGTTGCTTTCTTTGTATACAAAAAAAGATCAGCATCTCTACTGATCTTTTCCTCAACTTACTTGGCGACGTCCTACTCTCACAGGGGACCCAACTACCATCGGCGCAAGAGCTTAACTTCCGCGTTCGGACTATCAGCTTGCAATAAGCCACAAAAAGTGTCGTTCATAAGGGAATGAACAAAAAAAGTGATTGGAAAAAGAACGTGTAGTGCCGTTCATAAGAGGAATGAACGACAAAAGTGGTTAGAAAAGGACGTGTAGTGTCGTTCATAAGGGGAATGAACGACAAAAGTGGTTAGAAAAGAGCTTGTAGTGTCATTCATAAGGGGAATGAACGACAAAAGCGGTTAGAAAAGAGTGTGTAGTGTCGTTCATAAGGGGAATGAACGATAAAAGTGGTTGAGAAAGAGAGAGTATCTCCGCGTCAGCTTGTTCGTTCAGATCCTCATGTGCCAAGACCGCACACTCCGGTCTTCACTGCCTGCGCTTCCTTGACCTTCTTGCTTCTC